>NZ_MUFR01000001.1:0-152850 GCF_001996185.1 Salinivibrio costicola subsp. alcaliphilus | reverse complement strand
TATAAAATGGTGGTGGAGGAAGGATTCGAACCTTCGAAGGCTGAGCCGTCAGATTTACAGTCTGATCCCTTTGACCGCTCGGGAACTCCACCACGGAGTCTTGCTTTGTAAAATTGGTGGTGGAGGAAGGATTCGAACCTTCGAAGGCTGAGCCGTCAGATTTACAGTCTGATCCCTTTGACCGCTCGGGAACTCCACCACGCGATTGAGGCGAATCTTACCAAACCGATTGGAGCTGTAAAGGGTTTTCTTAATCTCAGAATGCGGTTGGTGTTTTTTTCAACGCCTTGCGTCCAAAATCAGCGATAAGCGTTGTTTTTATCGCTTTTTGAAACCTGCCAGAGTTTTCACAGTCTGAATGCTATGTAGCTAAATCTCGAATTTGGATGTAATAACGATAAAAAACAACGTCTTTACAATTCTTTAAGGACAAAAAAAAGTAGATCAGTACACTGGTGCTATTCAAATAATAAGGTGTCATGCAATGAAAAAATGGATGCTATTGGGCGTCGCTGTGTTGGCGGGGATCGCGTACTGGCAGTTTGGTGACTCGGCGCCATCGACCGACGAGACATCTGCGCCACCACCAGGCGCTCGCTCTGTGGATGTGATGACCGCGCCGGTAGAAACCCAGTCTGTTTCACCGTCTCTGTCGTTAGTGGGAAACGTCAAAGCTCATCAACAGATCAGTATTGAATCGGAAGTGTCGGCACGGATTGAAACCGTCCATGTGCAGCCGGGGGAAACGGTTGAAAAGGGCGCACCTTTGGTGACATTTAACCGTGCTAAAGCCCAAGCGGCTGTGTTGGAAGCGTCGGCCTATCTGAATGATGAAATGCGTAAACTTAAAGAATACAACAAGCTGGCGCAGCGCGGAGCATTGACGCAAACCGAGTTGGAAGCACAACAAGCCAGCGTCAACATTGCCAAAGCCCGTTTGCAGTCGGCGCAATCTGATTTAGATGATCATCGCCTAACCGCGCCATTTTCCGGGCGTATCGGTTTGTTTGATCTTAGCGTCGGTCAGCGTGTGGACATCGGTGAAACCTTGTTCAGTCTCGATAATCTGTCGCGTATGAATCTGGATATTCAAGTCCCAGAGCAGTATTTCAGCCGCTTATATCCTGATATGCCGGTGGTAGTGACCTCCCAAGCTTGGCCGGACAAAACGTTCAATGGTGAGATTCGGGTCGTGGACTCTCGTATCAATCAAGACGCGTTATCTGTTGGTGTCCGGGTCGCGTTGGATAACCCTGAAAGCCAACTGCAACCTGGTATGCTGATGGAAGCAAAATTGGCCTTACCACAACAGCAAGCGGTGATTGTCCCGGTGCAAGCGCTGCAGTATTCCGGCACCCGTCGCTATGTGTTTCGTGTTGATGATGAAGGTATCGCCCATCGTACCGAAATTACCCTCGGTGCACGCATTGATAACCAAGTGGTAGTGAGTAAAGGACTTGAACCGGGGCAAAACATCGTCATACAAGGCTTGGTGAACATGCGCGATGGCGCACAAGTATCAGTGTTAAATGCAGAAGCGCCTAAACATCAAGCTGATGATCAAAGCCGTGTCGATGAGACCGCATCTGAGACGGAGGCCAGCTAATGTGGTTATCTGATGTGTCGGTGAAGCGGCCGGTGATGGCGGTGGTTTTGAGTTTACTGCTATGTGTGTTTGGTGCTGTGTCTTTTTCGACGCTCTCTGTGCGTGAGATGCCGGATATTGATAGCCCTGTGGTGAGTATTTACACCGGATATTCGGGCGCGTCGGCAAGCATTATGGAAAGCCAAGTCACACAGTTGATTGAAGATGAGCTGTCCGGGATCAGCGGTATTGATGAAATTACGTCAGTCAGTCGTAATGGCTCATCGCGTATCACGGTGGAATTTAATCTCGATCATCCACTGACTGAAGGCGTGAGTGATGTGCGCGATGCGGTGGCGCGTGCGCAAGGTGGACTGCCCGATGATGCCAATGATCCGATTGTGTATAAAGATAACGGCACCGGTGAGGCCGCGATATACATTAATCTCGCCTCATCGGAAATGGATCGCAACCAGCTCACCGAATACGCCCAGCGCACCCTGGAAGATAGGTTCAGTTTGATCTCCGGCGTAAGCTCGGTCGATTTATACGGTGCGCTGTATAAAGTGATGTATGTGAAACTGGATCCGACGCAGATGGCAGGACATGGCGTCACGACCCAAGATATTCTCGATGCATTGCGGGAGGAAAACCTAGAAAGCCCGGGCGGGGAAATCCGCAATGACGTGATGACCATGCCGGTGCGTAGCGATCGTTTGTATCGTGATGCGGAAGATTTTAAACAGCTGGTGATACGAACCACAGCCGATGGCACCGCGATTTATTTGTCGGACGTGGCGGACGTGGCGATTGGTTCACGCAATGAAGATGCGACCTATAAAAACAATGGTATCAACAACCTGAGTTTGGCCTTGATCCCACAATCCGATGCCAATCCGCTTGATATCTCTGATCGTGCCCATAAGCTCGTGGATGATATGCAGGCGTTTCTCCCTGAAGGCACGCGTCTGTGGGTCGATTATGACACCACCATATTTATCGAGCGATCGATAGAGGAAGTGTACAGCACGCTCTTTATTACTGGTGCGTTGGTGGTGCTGGTATTGTATATCTTTATCGGCCAAGCGCGTGCGACACTGATTCCCGCGGTGACCGTGCCTGTGTCATTGATTTCGGCCTTTATCGTTGCCTCAGCATTGGGGTTCTCGATTAATCTTCTTACCTTAATGGCGCTGATCTTAGCGATTGGGTTAGTGGTGGATGATGCCATCGTGGTGGTCGAAAATATCTTCCATCATTTACAGCAAGGCGATAAACCCTTGGTGGCCGCGTACCGCGGGGCGCGAGAAGTTGGCTTTGCGGTGATTGCGACCACGGCGGTGCTGGTGATGGTGTTCTTACCCATTACCTATATGGACGGCATGATAGGCAAGCTATTCACAGAATTTGCGGTGATGCTGGCCGTGACCGTGTTGTGTTCATCCTTGATTGCTCTGACGCTGACGCCCGTGCTGGGCAGTAAGTTACTGCGCTTAAATGTGTCATCCAGTCCGGTCAACCGCATTGTGACACGTGGGTTTGAGCGGCTTGAAAGCTATTATCGGCGCGCTTTAGTGCAGGTGCTGCGCTGGCGTTGGATGGCCCCAGTAGTAATCCTACTTTGCCTTGGTGGCAGTGGGGCGTTAATGCAATCTTTACCGTCTCAGTTGGTGCCGCAAGAAGACCGTGGTGTACTGTTAGCCTTTGTGAAAGGCGCTGAAGGGACGGCTTATAACCGCATGGTGGGCAACATTGAGCAAATTGAACAGCGCTTAATGCCACTGGTGGAAGCGGGCACCTTGAGTTCGGTGAGCTTGCAGACGCCCGCGTTTGGTGGTCGTGCCGGCGATCAAACCGGCTTTGTGATCATGCTTTTACCGGATTGGGATGAGCGCGACCGTTCAGCACAAGCCATTCTCGGGGAAGTGCGTCAGGTACTGAATGGCGTGCCAGATGTGCAAGTCTTCCCATTTGCCCCTGGTTTTGGCGGTCGAAGCTCTGAGCCGGTGCAATTTGTACTCAGCGGCCCAGACTACCCTGAGTTGCATCGCTGGGCTGAGACCTTGGGTGAAATGAGTCGTGATGCGGGCATGATTGATAGCCCAGACTATGACTACAGCCAAAATACGCCTGAGCTAGTCGTCAAAGTAGACCGCCGTCGTGCGTCTGAACTTGGCATTTCGGTACGGGACGTCTCCGACACCTTGGAAGTCATGTTAGGTGGTCGCGCGCAGACCAGCTATGTGGATCGCGGTGAAGAATATGATGTGTATGTCCGTGGCGATGAAAATGCGTTTAGCAGCAAGAGCGATCTGAGTCGTATCTATATGCGCAGTCGTAGTGGTCAATTGGTCTCGCTGGATGCGGTAACCACGGTGGAAGAAACCGCCTCTGCGCAGCGTCTAAGCCATACCAACAAGCAAAAATCGATCACCTTATCGGCGCACTTAGGTGAGGATGTGACGCTCGGCCAAGCACTCGATTATCTCGACTCCGCGGCGGCCGAGACGCTGCCAGCTGATATCTCGGTGGGCTACTCGGGCGAGTCGAAAGATTTTCGGGACAACCAAACCAGTGTGCTGGTGGTGTTTGGTTTAGCCCTCTTGGTATCGTACTTGGTGTTAGCGGCGCAATTTGAAAGCTTTATCAACCCCTTGGTAGTGATGTTGACGGTGCCCATGGGGATGCTAGGTGGCTTTTTAGGTTTGTGGCTGACCAACCAAGGGATCAATATCTATAGCCAAATTGGTTTGATCATGCTGATTGGGATGGTGACGAAAAACGGTATCTTAATCGTGGAGTTTGCCAACCAATTGCGTGATCGTGGTATTGCATTTGAAAAAGCGATTATCGATGCGTCAGTCCGTCGCTTGCGACCGATTTTGATGACGGCGTTTACCACCTTGGCAGGGATGATCCCGCTGATCCTGTCAACCGGGGCGGGGGCAGAGAGTCGTATCGCGGTTGGGACGGTGATCTTCACCGGCATGGCCTTTGCGACCTTTGTCACCTTGCTGGTGATCCCAGCGATGTATCGCTTGCTCTCGGTACATACCCATTCGCCTGAGTATGTGGCGCAGCAATTAGATAAAGCGTTGGCAGTGGAAACCGTGCATCGGACCAGTCATGGTGAGTTTGATACCCATCCGCATGATGAGCCGCGTAAATAGCCGCTGTTGTATGCTCGATACAAAAACCGCCTCGCGATGAGGCGGTTTTTTATTTCTTGTTGCTACCAAGGATGCTCGTTGTTACGCGTTTTCGGCTTGTTTGCATTGCAGTGCGGCTTGTACGTCCGTTTGATTGGCGAGGTAGTCATCTAAGCCACGCTGACGCAAGTGGCAGGCTGGACATTCACCACAGCCAGTGCCTTTAATCCCGTTATAACAGGTTAGGGTGTGGTCGCGCACAAAATCGAGGGCGTGATACTGGTCGGCCAGTGCCCAGGTCTCGGCTTTATTCAGCCACATCAGCGGCGTCACTAATGCGAGTTGTCTATCCATGCCTTGCTCAAGGGCTTGCTGCATTGATTGAATAAAATCGTTGCGACAATCTGGGTAGCCAGAAAAGTCGGTTTCGCAGACACCGGTGATCACTGCCTCAGCGCCAATTTGATAGGCGTAGATGCCGGCCAAAGTCAAAAACAAGATATTCCGTCCCGGCACAAAAGAATTGGGCAGGCCGTTTTCGTTAAGCGCGTTAGAAACGGGAATGTTGTCGCGTGTGAGCGAGCTAATCGCTAATTCGTTGAGCAAGCCAACATCTAATACCTTGTGCGCACTGACTTTGCGGTTTGCAGCAATCTCACGGGCAACGTCAATTTCTTGCTTGTGACGCTGGTTATAGTCGAAAGTGAGGCAATGCACTTCGTCGTACTCTGCCTGCGCTTGAATCAAACAGGTGGTTGAGTCCTGTCCTCCGCTAAATACCACAACGGCTTTTTTCATCGGTTTGTCCTCTGGCGGTGCTGCTCACCCAGTGTTACACAGAGCACGGATGGTACCCCTGTGTGGTATCGACAGCAAGCCAGATGCGATGATGCAATCCGCTAGTCAGCACGCAATTTGTACCCTCTTTGTTTGCTAAGCTACGTCTTGATAATTGATTTATAAAGGACATTCACAAGTCATGGACGGACTTGAACCGAAAACTATCCCCTGCCTGTGCCGCACGCCTATCTCGGGTATTTTTGTCAGAGTATGTCACCCTGATCACATCGACGCTGCCTTGGTGCGCGAAAGTAAAGACAGACCGAGCGGTCGGTATAATCGTCAGGGTGAAAGCGCGCTGTATTTGACTGAGAGTGCAGAGAGTGCGCGCGTGGCCATGCAAAAGTCACGACGCCACGCGTGCTCGTGCGGTATCAGGTCGAACCTTGTGAGCTGGTGGATTTACGTCACCCTGAACTTCAGCAATACAAAGCCTTATCCAGCGTTGACTGGCAAGCTGCCTTAGCAAATGGCGAATCACCATCCAGTTGGCGGGTTGCCGATAAGCTCAGAAGCGGTAATGAAATTGGCTTAATTGACCCATCGCGAAAAGATCCCATCACTTGGCATGTTACCTTGTTTCGCTGGAACGCCCCAGGCGCGCCGTCTGTGACTAGAGTGGGCGAGCCTGAAGAGATTTGTTTGAAATGACGGTCGCTGATAAGGCGAATCAAAAAAAACTTTTTCAGTGATACTTAAGTGCTACAATACTGATACTTTAATGCCACTGTTCGGGCGAGCGATGAAAGTAGAACTTGTGACCACACTGAAGCGTCAGGCAACCAAAATTTTGTCTGAATTGAAGGCGAATAAAGAGCCTGTTTTGATCACCGAACATGGTAAGCCTTCAGCGTACTTATTAAGTGTGGATGATTACGAATTAATGCAGCGCCGTCTTGCTATCTTAGAAGGGATCGCGCGTGGCGAGCGCGCAATTACCGAAGAGAAGCTCTTGAGTCACCATGATGCCAAAGAACAAATGTCCAAATGGCTCAAATAGTTTGGACTGAGCCTGCGTTGGCGGATCTGAATGACGTTGCTGAATATATTTCACTGGACAACATGGTTGCAGCGAAAGCGCTAGTGCAAGCGGCCTTTACCGCAGTGGAGCGGTTAGTGCTTTTTCCTGATTCTGGTCGGGTGCCACCTGAACTACCGCACTTGAATTACCGAGAGGTGGTGGTGAACCCTTGTCGTATTTTCTATAAGCAAGAAGAAGACACGGTGTTTATCTTATTCGTCATGCGTTCAGAACAGGATCTACGTAAGTTCTTACTATTGCGTTAAATTTGTCATTACACTTAAAAATTCTCTATTGATTACTGACTGCGCGTCACGTCAGGCAACGCGCAGTGCTCGTCTCTATGCTTACTATTTCGCCACAAAGGCTTTTAACCCTTCGAGCGTTTCAGCTGGGATAGGACAGCTTTTACCGGTTTTAAAATCGCAATAGACAATCAAAGCCTCGCCTTCGGCCACACAGCGTTCTTGATTGTGACTGTAGATTTCATACTTCATCGCATAGCGCTTTTCTTGAATATCTTCCACCCAAGCCACGGTGGTGATGGTATCTGGATACACCAAAGGGGCGCGATAATCGCAGCGGGTCGAGCCGACCACCGGGCCAACATGCAGTCGTTTAGCTAGCTCGAACACTTCCAGTTTTTCAAGCATCACCACGCGCACATCTTCAAAATAGCGAAAGTACACGGTGTTATTGATGTGTTGCAGGGCGTCCATGTCGTTCCAAACAATCGCCTGCGTATGAGAGAGTGGGTAGTTTTCTACTGGGATATTTGCCACAAGACAATCCTCCTTTATTGTGTACTTTGATTGCACACCAAGCACAATGACAAGACAAGCTGGGCAAGTGTAAATACGGAGCTTGGTCTAACAATTGCGTAACAGAATGAATAAAGTGGCAAAGTAGGGAGCAAAGCGTGTGGCTATAATCGACTAATGTGGCAGCAGCCAGATTCTGGTATGATACGCCCCCTTTTTGGCCGTGCTTGGGCGCGGCTTTGTTTACTTTTGCTGTGGATACGACTTTGACTGATACCGCTTTTTCCTCGCTCGCGTTACCTGCTGATTTACTCGATAACTTAGCGACGCTGGGTTACACCGAAATGACACCGATTCAGGCGCAGAGCTTGCCGTCTGTGCTCGATGGTAAAGACATTATTGCTCAAGCAAAGACAGGTTCAGGGAAAACAGCGGCGTTTAGCCTTGGCGTGTTAGCCAAACTGAACGTGAAGCGCTTTCGCGTGCAATCCTTGGTGCTGTGTCCAACCCGTGAGTTGGCCGAGCAAGTCGCTGAGGAGATGCGCAAGTTGGCGCGTGGCCGCCATAATGTCAAAGTACTGACGCTGTGTGGCGGGGTATCGATTGGCCCGCAAATTGGCTCACTGGAGCATGGTGCACACATTATTGTCGGCACTCCAGGGCGTGTCGACGATCATTTACGCAAGGGTACATTGCGCCTCGATGATGTTGAAACCTTGGTGTTGGATGAAGCCGATCAGATGCTGGATATGGGCTTCCAAGATACCTTGGATGCTATCATTGCGCGTGTTCCCGCTCATCGCCAAACCTTATTATTCAGCGCCACCTTCCCGCGCTCGATCAATGCTATTGCCCAGCGAGTGCTGAGCCACCCTGTCTCCGTTAAAGTGGATGAGGTGCAAACGCAAAGTACAATCTCGCAACACGTCTATAAAGTTGATGACAACAGGCAGCGTTACCAAGCGTTAAAACTACTGTTATTGCACTTTCAGCCGCAAAGTTGTGTGGTGTTCTGTACGACCAAAGTCCAAACACAACAAGTGTGCGATAACTTAGAAGATGATGGTTTTAGCGCTGTTGCCTTGCATGGCGATATTGAACAGCGTGGCCGTGAGCGCACTTTGGTAAAATTTGCCAACAAAAGTGCGTCCGTGCTGGTGGCCACTGATGTCGCCGCGCGAGGCTTAGACATTGATGACATGGATATGGTGATCAACTATCAACTCGCCCACGATCCGCAAACTCACGTGCACCGCGTCGGCCGTACCGGTCGCGCTGGCAAAAAAGGGGTGGCGTGTTCGCTGTATAACGATGCTGAGCACTATAAGCTGGCGATGATTGGCGATCAGTATGACCGCGATTTTCTCCCCGAAGCCCTGCCGTCGCAGCACTTGCTTGACACTGCGCCTTACCAGCCTGAGATGGCAACCTTGATGATTGACTCGGGTAAAAAGCAAAAAGTACGCGCGGGCGATATTTTAGGCGCACTAACCGGTCAAGATGGTATTGACGGTAAACAGGTGGGTAAAATCAATGTGCTCGATAATGTGGCGTTTATTGCAGTGTCACAATCTTGCGTTAAAGCCGCGTTGCGTAAGTTGAATGATGGAAAAGTGAAAGGCCGCACCATTCGCGCCCGCCGGGTTTAGTTTTTACCGTAAGCTATAGATTAGCTTGCTAAGCTGCTAAATTAACCTACTCTATTTCAATCGCTTAATTGAAGAGGTACGCACGACACCGTTTTTCGTGTCGCGCGTATTTACACGGAGTGGAAAATGAAAAAGTATTTTGAGAATTTAGCAAAAGCCTTGCTCGGCCAGCCGTTTGGTAGCCTGAGTTCAGGTGAGAAAAAAGTCATTGAAAGCATTGCCAATAATACGTCTGTCTCTGAAAACGTTAACAAGTCCTTTCACGAAAGTCTGACACCCGGGCAAATGGTGGCGGATAAAATTGCCTCATTTGGTGGTTCTTGGTCGTTTATCGGACTTTTCTTCGCTTTCATTATTGGCTGGATTGTCGTGAATACGGTTTGGTTGGTGGGGGACACTTCTTTTGATCCTTATCCATTTATTTTGCTTAACCTAGGATTGTCCAGTCTGGCGGCTTTCCAAGCGCCTATCATCATGATGTCGCAAAACCGCCAAGCGGCAAAAGATAGGATGGAGCAAAAAGCCACCTACGAAATCAACCTAAAACTCGAGCTCGAGCTAATGCGCCTGCACGACAAGTTTGATGCCCTGCAGGCGCGAATAGATAGAGATACGGACTAGCGTGTTGACACTTTGTTGTGAGTTTTATTAATCGTTTGGCTCAAATGTCGAAGGCGCCACGCAACGGGCGCGCCGGCTACACCGAGTGACAAGATTAATATCGCCCCGGCGCTTGCCCGATCTACACGAAATTTATGTTTCGGTGGTGCCATTGGCGACGATGCCACAAGGCGTTAATATTTAACGTCGATGATTCCATTGGCGTAGGTGACACAAGCCCCAGCACGATGATGGGTATGTGCACATTGTCAACGGGTGCCAGTTGCACTGCGCCTGTTACGATTGGTGCCAATTTTGACCCCGATGTCGGATGGCGCGCGGCCCATATCGTGATAATGATTGGCATTGTGCTGGCGCTTATACCGACCTACGCCTGGTTTCTATATCGGTGGTGCCATCGGCGACGATTGCTCGTTCCCACGCTCCTGCGTGGGAATGCATACAATGACAAAATTTATACATTGATGGTGCCATTGGCGACGATTACACAAGCCCCGGCTCGAGGATGGATATGTGCACATTGCCAACGGGCGCGCCGGCTACACCGAGTGACAAGATTAACATCGTCCCGGCGCTTATGCCGACCTACACCTGATTTGTATACTAATGCGCCTGTTTATCAAACGTCTGTATAGACGATGGCGCGTTACCCCAACAAGATCTGCAAATCATGGGTCGCTTGGTCGAGATCACCAATGTGCTCATGTACCCAATCAGGGTTGTAATAGGTGTCTAGGTAGCGCTCGCCGCTGTCACATAGTAAGGTGACGATAGAGCCTTTCTCGCCGTTGGCGCGCATTTCATTCGCCAGCATCAAGACGCCGTACAGGTTAGTACCCGTGGACGCACCGGCTTTGCGGCCAAGCTGGCTTTCTAGCCAGTGAATGGTGGCGATACTGTGAGTGTCCGGCACTGTGGTCATTCTATCAATCACGCCGGGAATAAAGCTGGGCTCGACACGTGGCCGTCCAATCCCTTCAATCCGACTGCTCTCATCCGTCGTTAAGTTTTTATCGCCGGTGAGGAAGTAATCGTGAAATACCGAGTGCTCAGCATCGGCCACCATCAGTTGAGTGGGTTGGCAGCGATAGCGAATGTAGCGGCCAATGGTCGCCGAGGTACCGCCGGTGCCTGGGCTCATCACAATCCAGCGAGGGATCGGAAAGCGCTCGTACTGCATTTGCTCAAAAATACGGTTGGCAATGTTGTTATTGCTACGCCAGTCCGTTGCTCGCTCGGCATAGGTAAACTGATCCATGTAATGGCCATTGAGCTCTTTAGCAAGGCGGCGAGACTCGGCATAGATTTGGTCTGACCGCTCGACAAAGTGCGCTTCACCGCCATAAAAACGAATTTGCTCAATCTTCTTACACGCAGTGTTTTTGGGCACCACAGCAATAAACCGTAAGCCAAGTAGGCGAGCAAAATACGCTTCGGAAATGGCAGTACTGCCTGATGAGCTTTCAATGATGGTGGTGTGTTCATCAATCCAACCATTACATAAGCCGTACAAAAACAAAGAGCGCGCCAAGCGATGCTTTAGGCTACCGGTTGGATGGGTACTTTCGTCTTTCAGATAGATATCGATATCCGCGAAGCTAGGGAGGTCGAGCTTGATTAAATGGGTATCTGCAGAGCGTTTAAAGTCCGCTTCAATCAGGCGAATCGCGTTACCGACCCAAGTATGGCAAAGAGGTGGGGTTGTCATCATGCGTCTCCGAATACGTGATTAGTACCAGTTTACGCAAAGCGCAGGATAAAAACCTTGCTATTTTTGCTCTATAATGACGCCAAAAGAGAAAATAAAACTCATATAAAACGATTAAAGAGAATATATTTTTATGGTTGTCACATTAGATGAGATAGATCGCACTTTACTCGCGGCGCTGCAGGAAGATGCCAACTGGTCTGTGTCCGCGCTGGCCGAACGGGTGAATTTAACCACGACTCCCTGTTGGAAGCGGCTGAAACGGCTGGAATCACAAGGCGTGATCCGTGGTCGGGTGGCATTGCTTGACCCCGAAACCGTTGGCCTCGCGTTTACCGCCTTCGTCCACATCAAAACTAATGATCACAGTGAGCAGTGGTACAAAACCTTTACGGAGGTGGTGACTGAGTTTCCTGAGGTGATGGAATTCTATCGCATGGCAGGTGAGTATGATTACATGATGAAGGTGCAGGTGGCTGATATGACTCGATTTGATCATTTTTATAAAAAGCTGGTCAATTCTGTGCCAAGTCTGAATAATGTGACATCAACGTTCGCAATGGAAGCACTTAAATACACCACCGCCCTACCGATCGGATAGGTCAGATAAATAATAAAAGGCGGGGAGAATAAGGAGCCCTCATGAAGGTGTTTTGGCAGTTAGGCTGGTTTTTTAAACGTGAATGGCGTCGCTATGTCGGCGCCATGATTATTTTGGTATTTGTCTCTGTCTTCGAGCTGATCCCACCGATGGCCGTGGGCCATGTGGTCGACGGCGTGGTTGCGGGGGATATTTCTACGCAAACACTGTTATGGCTATTAGCGGGCATGCTGGCTATCTGGGGGGTGGTGTATCTGCTGCGCATTGTTTGGCGAGTGTGGCTTTTCGGTGCGGCGGCGGAGCTTGGCTCTGTGCTGCGTAATCGGCTTTATGATCACTTTACTCGCCAATCTCCGCATTTTTTCCGTCGCTATCCGAGTGGCGATATCATGGCGCGCTCCACTAATGATGTGAAAGCGGTGGTGATGACCGCCGGAGAGGGAGTCCTGACCGCGGGTGATTCCATTATCACAGGTGCGGCGGTATTGATTGTGATGGTCAGCCAAATCAGTTGGCAACTGACGATTTTAGCGCTGTTGCCGATGCCGGTGATGGCCTTTTTAGTCAATCGGTTTGGGCGCCGTTTACATCATACCTTCACCGAGTCACAAGCGGCGTTTTCTGAGCTGTCAGAGGTGAGTCAGTCCTCACTGTCTGCGGTTAGAATGGTACGTGCCTTTGGTCTAGAGCAGCACCAAATGAATCAGTTCGACCAGGTTGCGGATCGTACCGGGGAGAAAAACCTCGCCGTAGCGCGGGTCGATGCGCTGTTTTCGCCGGTGATTCAAGGCACCATTGGCGCGTCGTTTTTCTTTACCGTTTCCGGTGGTGGCTATTTGGTGGCGACGGGTGCGATGTCGCTGGGGGATCTTACCGCGTTTACCTTGTACCAAGGTTTGATGATTTGGCCGATGCTCGCGATCGCCTGGCTGTTCAATATTATCGAACGGGGCCGAGCGGCGTGGACCCGTATTGATGCGCTGATGCAAGAGCAGCCAGACATTGTTGGTGGTGACACACCGCTGCCTGACACCATGCAGCCGTTGACGCTGGCCATTGAGCAGTTTAAGTGGCAACCGGATGACAGTTTTGCCCTCAAAGATATCCATGTGATCCTCCCGCCTGGGGCAATGCTGGGGATTGCGGGCCCGGTTGGCAGTGGCAAATCCACCTTGTTACAACTTCTATTGCATCTGACTAAGTTGGAAAAAGGCGATATTCGTTATGGTGATGTATCGATTGCGAACGCTGATTTGTC
Source organism: Salinivibrio costicola subsp. alcaliphilus (assembly GCF_001996185.1). Taxonomy (NCBI): domain Bacteria; kingdom Pseudomonadati; phylum Pseudomonadota; class Gammaproteobacteria; order Vibrionales; family Vibrionaceae; genus Salinivibrio; species Salinivibrio costicola. The sequence continues at coordinate 139,657 of NZ_MUFR01000001.1, read as the reverse complement.
GTCGTGGCGACAACGTTTTGCGGTGGTGACGCAAACACCGTTTTTGTTCTCGCGCTCGATTGCGGAAAACATCGCCCTCGGTCGCCCCGACGCAACTCAAACGGAGATTGAACACGCGGCCCATTTGGCTTGTATTGACGAGGATATTCGTCAGTTGCCGCAGGGCTATCAAACGGCTGTTGGAGAAAAGGGGATTACTCTGTCCGGTGGTCAAAAGCAGCGCATTTCGATTGCTCGCGCATTATTGGTGGGTGCCGAGTGCTTGATTTTGGATGATGCCTTGTCGGCGGTTGATGGTGACACCGAACATCGGATTTTGCAGAATCTACAACAGCATCAACAAACGCGTACCACGATCGTGATTGCTCACCGCTTATCGGCCTTGGAAAGCGCCGACGAAATCGTGGTGCTTAGTCATGGCCAAATACGCGAGCGCGGTCAGCATCGTCAATTGATTCAACAGCCAGGATGGTATCAAGAAATGCATCAATATCAGCAGCTGGAAGCGGCACTGGATGCCGATGAGGAGCCGCGCAATGACTAAGCGAGAGATTTTATATCGGCTATTAAGCTATATGCGTCGCGATCGTCGCCAGTTTGTGATTGCCGCCATTTTCTTATTGGTAGCCGCGGTGGCGGAAGTGACCGGCCCTTATTTGGTGCAAATCTTTCTTGATAGCTATGTTGCCAAAGACCATTATCCGGCGATGATCATGTGGGCGCTTGCGGTGGGGTACATTGTATCCACTATTGTTTCGGCCGGCTTCCAGTATCAGTACGAGTTACGCTTTAACACCATGGCGGTGGCGATTATTCAGCGGATTCGAAAAACCGTGTTTGCCAACGTTATCAAACAGCCGTTATCCGCGTTTGACTATGTGCCGATGGGGCGGATTGTCTCGCGCTTAACCAATGATACCGAATCCTTGAAAGAGCTGTATGTGTCGGTGCTTTCGACTTTTTTACGCAACATCGCCTTGATTAGCGTGATGCTGGTGGCGATGCTGATGCTCAGTATTGAACTGACGTTAGTCGTGCTGGTGTTATTGCCCTGTGTCATCTTGGTAATGGTACGGTATCAAAAACGCTCAGCGCCCGCCTATCGCCGAGCGCGAGACCGACTTGCTGATATCAACGGGGTGATGAACGAGTCGGTACAGGGCATGAATCTTATCCAATTGATGCAGCAAGAGCAGGCGTTTTCTTCCCGCTTTCAAACGATGACCGCGGATCACTTGGATGCCATGGTCACGATTCAGCGTCTCAATGGTATTTATTTGCGTCCCTTGATTGATTTGCTCTCCGGAGCCGCCTTGCTGTCCTTAGTGGCAATTTTCGGCGTCAGTGGAATGGAAGTGATTGGCGTCGGGGTGCTCTATGCTTTTTTGAGTTACCTGGGTCGAATCACTGAGCCGCTGATTGAGATGATGCAACAATTATCACTGCTTCAGCAGGCGATTTCAGCGGGGGAGCGATTGTTTGAAATGATGGATACGCCGCCTGAGCAATATGGTCATGACAGTACACCGATTCCTGACGGTGCCATTGTACTGCGTGATATATCCTTCTCTTATGATGGCGAAACGCCAGTATTGTCAGAGGTGAATGTCAATGTACCTGCTGGCGGATTTCTGGCACTGGTGGGTCATACGGGGAGCGGTAAATCAACCTTAGCGTCATTACTCATGGGGTTTTATCGCCCAGGAGAAGGCACGTTAACGCTGGGTGGTTTGCCGATTGAAACCTTAAGCCATCAAAGTTTGCGCGAGGGCGTGGCGATGGTGCAACAAGATCCGCACATGTTAACTGGCAGCTTAAAAGAAAATATCGCGCTGGGCCAGTCACTGGACGATGCTGTGATTTGGCATGCATTAGAGCAAGTAGCATTGGCAGAGTACGTGAAAGGCTTACCTGCTGGTTTAAAGACTCAATTGGGCGAGGGGGGAATGACGTTCTCAGCTGGGCAACGTCAGCTATTGGCTCTAGCGCGGGTGTTAGTCCGTCAGCCTAAAATCTTGATCCTTGATGAAGCCACCGCCAATATCGATTCCGGTACCGAAGAGCTTGTTCAGCAAGCATTAAATAGGTTACGTCAGCAGATGACAGTGGTAGTGATTGCGCACCGTTTATCGACTATTGCTGAGGCCGATAACATCTTGGTCTTGCATCGCGGCCGCGTGATTGAGCAAGGGCGCCATCAAAGCTTGCTACGCCAGCAAGGGCGTTACTGGCAGATGTACCAGCTTCAGCAAGCCAGCGCTCACTTGGCGGCGCTTGAGGAAGAAGCGCAGGCTTAGTCGTGTCATAGGTAAGAGAATTAAAAAGGGGCTCAGGCCCCTTGTTTGCCGCGAATAGCGTCGCTGAGCGCTAGGGGAGCTTACGCATTAATCCTTCTTGAGTAGCAGAAGCCACTAGGTCACCTTGTTGGTTAAAAAGCTCTCCGCGAACAAATCCACGTGCACCACTGGCGGAGGGGCTTTCAATCGCAAACAGCAACCACTCATCCATTCTAAATGGGCGGTGGAACCACATGGAGTGATCAATGGTGGCCACTTTCATGCCTGGGGTCAGTAATGTTACCCCGTGAGGTTGTAGCGCAGTGACCAAAAAACCCCAATCCGCCGCGTAGCCCAGCAAGTATTGGTGGACATGGTAGTCATCGCCGACTTCACCGTTAGCACGGATCCAGAGATATTGCTTCGCTGGGGCCGTCTCTGGCTTCAGTGGATTGATCACAGTCGCAGGGCGAACTTCTATTGGTTTATCACTGCCAAACGCTTTGACAACATTGGCGGGCAGTTTGTGGGCAATATCTGCGACCAGTGATTGCTCCGAGCGCAAAGTTTCCGGAGCGGGTACGTCTGTCGGCATTGAGTTTTGATGCTCGAAACTTTCCTCTTCCTCTTGATACGATGCGGTAAGATAGAAAATCGGTTTGCCGTACTGTACGGCTTTTATTCGTCGAGTACTGAAACTTTTTCCATCTCTGAGTATCTCAACATCATAGATGATCGGTTGTTCCGGGTCGCCTGGACGCAGGAAGTAGCTGTGAAATGAGTGCAAAAAGCGATCGGCTTCGATGGATGTTTTCGCGGCAGAGAGCGCTTGACCAATCACTTGCCCGCCATACACTTGTGGCAGTCCAAGATTCTCACTTTGGCCGCGATATAGGCCGGTGTCTAATCGCTCAAGCTGCAGCAGTTGTAAGAGTTCTGTCAGTGGTTGGCTCATAAGTCCTTGATTCATGCTATGCTTCCATTGTTATTGTTCAAGCTATCATAACCTTAGCGTTTTTGCCGCATTCAAACGCGTTTCGGTGAGGATTCTTTAATGAAGAAACTAACGTTTCTGTTGTTCGCCTTATTTACTGCTCTAGTGTTTACCGCTTGCTCTGGTAATAGCCAACCCAATGATTTAGCGAATATTTCTGGTACTTTGGTCTATCGTGAGCGCCTTGCTTTACCCGAGACTGCCAGTGTCACTGTGCGTTTGGTAGAAATAAAAAAAATGGACTCGCCGGGTAAAGTGATTAGCCGACAGTCTTTTGTGACTGAAGGTCAGCAAGTGCCCCTCCACTTCGCGCTAAATTACGATCCAAGCCAAATTTCTGCTTCTCATGATTATGTGATCACCGCGCAAATTGATGTCAGTGAACGCCCGTTATTTATCACCAATACGGTTAATAAAGTGATCACGGATACGAATCATACCTATGATCCAACCATTACGCTGGTACGATCCGACAACTAGTCGCTACACTGGGAATCATGACCACAGCACAAGGAGTGTGCATGCGGATTTCCTCATTAGTTTGGCCCGCAATCGTGCTAGCGATTGCTATTGCTGCAAGTATCAGTGCCGGCGATGCCTTACATGGGCTAGCGATCATGGCGCCTGCGTTGTTTTTCTTCTACCCAGACAAATTGGCGAGTTGGTTATTGCTGTTGGGAATGGCGGCCTTGGCCCTTTCTTTACCGCAGTTACCTGCTTTGCTTGCGGCAAGTACTTTGCTGATCTTGCCAGCGTTATCTTTATGGTTTAATCCTGACCGGCATCCCCATGTTAAGTGGTTACTTGGGGCTGTGATGCTCGCTATTTTCGCAGGGATAATGGCTTTGCAGTCGGAAGCAAAATTAGGCGGAGCTCCCTGGTTTTTGGCTCTTCAACTTGCGGCGTTATGCGGGTTATGGCTATCGATGCAATATTGGCCGGGCTACCAACCACCTCGCCGTGGCGCTTGGCTAGTGCTTCCCATTCTGGCCGCGGCGGTTGGGTGGCCATCCGCGCTGTGGAGCGTGGCAGTGGTTGCGATGATTGGGCTGTTACAGTGGGTGGCGCTTACACCGCGTTTAGCCGCTTCACGTCACCCTGCGATGCACATTTTGCCGTGCGTGCCGTTTTTAGTTATTGCTTGGCGTGTTCCCTATCAATTAACGATGTCGTTACTGGTGGCGTGGGCCACTATGCTGGCGGCTATCTGGGTAGGTGAGTATTTACTCTTGGAAGACTCAGACGATGATTAAGTGATAATTGCTTATAAGATCAACAGTTAATCGGTAAGAAAACGAATCCTCCTTGCATTGCATCCAGCCTTGCCACATAATGCCCCGCAGTTAAGCAAGCTTAACGACATATCGATGGAGGCCTCCTTGGTTCTCCCGCAACACTATCTTGTGTACTGGGTCAGGTCCGGAAGGAAGCAGCCCGCGCTTGGGACGTGTGTGCCGGGATGTAGCTGGGGAGGTCTCCGCCCTTTCTGTTCCCCCCTAAAATCAAATGCTTCTCGAACAATACACCATCATTTTCCTGTGAATTCCACCGCCTATTTACACAACAAACTGATATGTGCACAACCAACTGATTTTTTGGGATGATATGAGAGTCTGTCTTCTATCATCGTCTGTTGACACCTGGGTGACACAGCCTGGCATGACTCGACTATGATCATTAAATATACAGGCAGCAGTGGGCCCAATGGAGGCGTGACGTGGTGATAAGGCGAATGTGGGTGGCATGGATAGCTATCTTGGTGAGTAGCCAAGTGATGGCGAGCGATCTACAAACGCAGCTTAAGGGGTTTTACGATGAAGCGTGGCAAGCAGGGACCCTGATGGTCGCTCAGCCGGCTTTAAACGCTTATCCTCAAGCTCTTTTAGTGAGCCAGGCACAATATCCAGATTTTGAACATTTTGATTGGCAAGATCTGAGCGCTCTCTACCAGGTCGTTCAAACCTGCCAACCTAATCCGCGCATTGTGGTACCAAGGCTGTTAGTTGCTCAGCGCTTCGAGCTTGCGCTTTGTCGAGAACAGCCCTTACCGGTTGAATGGTTTGAAAAAAATCCGCTACTTCATCCTGCTGGGGGGAGTTACGCCGAGCGTTATTTAAGCCATTACGCAATAAAGACACCACCGCCTGAACTGGTAGAGCGTGTGACTCTCGCCAATAAAAATCACCCTTTGCATGACGCACTGGCCGCGCTTAGTCAGTCAGGGCGTGATGCCTTGCTTAACGGTTACCGTGCCTATTTGGATGGAGACCGTCTGTGGTTAAATGGGGAAGAAGGGTGGAAAGCGTTACCTCGCACACAATGGATGTCGATCGCCGATAACTATCGTTTGAGTCTATCGACCCACTCAACGGGCTGTGACTACCGATATGGTAATATTTGTAATCAGTTACATCCCGCTTATCGAGGCGTCATGATTGCTATTTTGGTGGCTATTTTTGGGGCGCTAGTGCTGGGGTTAGCGCGCAGTGTTTATGATAGGTACCAACAGCGGCGCGAGCGCCAGTTTATCCTCCAGTTACTCACCCATGAACTGCGAACACCCATTGCCAGTTTGGGTCTGACGGTTGAGATGTTGCGCAATCAATTCGATAAGCTGGATGACTGTACGCAAGATGTGTTGTGGCGTTTATTGGCCGACCATCAACGGCTCAACCAACTGACGGAAACCAGCAAGGGATATTTAAGTACCGATAAAAGCGAGCAGTTTAAAACGCAAACAGCCTCGTTATCCGAGTGGTTAGATAACGTGTGTGACTGCTATGACATTGACTACACGTTAAACCAAGATAAGACATTAACATTGCCTTTCTACTGGCTCTCTATTTGTTTGAAAAATCTGATACAAAATGCGCATCAACACGGTGGCAATAAAGTTTGGATCCGAGTACATGTCGGCAAGCGAATTCGAGTGTGTGTCTATGATGATGGTGCTTTTCCTTCATGGTGGCAACGCGTTTGGCGCCGCTGTAAAGCACCAAAGTCTGAGCACAATATGGGGATTGGATTATTTTTAGTCGCGCGGTTAATGCGGCAAATGGGGGGTAAACTTTTGATTAGACGTCATCCTACTTGCTGCATGTTGGAGTTACCCCAATGAGCCATTTGCTATTGATTGAAGATGACACCTTGTTGGGTGAGGGCCTACGTCAATTTTTTGAGAGCCACGGTTTCCAATGTACTTGGTTAGTTGATAGCCACAAGGTAGAGAAGCACTGGTATCACGTCGATCTCGTTATCTTAGACCGGCAACTGACCGACGGTGATAGCTTGATTCAGCTTCCTCACTGGCTTTCCTTAAAAGCGCTCCCTGTTATTGTACTGACCGCGAAAATTGAAGTAGAACAACGAGTTGAAGGACTCATGGCAGGAGCAAAAGACTATGTGGTTAAACCTTTTTCACATCAAGAGTTGCTCGCGCGAATTTATGCCCAGCTTCGACCTTTGGGCGAGAGCCAGCTTTTGTATGGACCGATCAAGGTTGAGCCGGGATCGCGGAATGTTTATTGGCAGAATGAATCCGTGATGTTGAAACCGAAAGAATTTGACCTGTTATTATTGTTAATACAAAACCCAGGGCGAGTTTTTCATCGTGAAGAATTACTCAACAAGATTTGGGGTTATCAAGCGTTTCCCACCACTCGTACTGTGGATAATCATGTGTTGCGGTTACGACAAAAATTGCCCGATTTAGCAATAGAGACGCATCGTGGAGTGGGCTATCGATTGGTGATGCTATGACACGATGGGGACGCTTGCTGGTTCTCGGATTCGCGATGCTAAGCGTAAAAGTAAACGCTGAGCAAGCCTGGTTTGGTGATACGCCCATGCAACAGACCTACCAGGCATTAGCCGCCGACCGACCTACTGTTGCTTGGCAGGAGCTTATTTTTGCACTATCGCAAGAACAGATTGCTACCCAGCATTGGGCCGCGCTCAAACATGCGATCATCAATCAAACAGATTGTGGTCAACGCCTGACTGAGCCGAATGGAAAGGATATTCCACAAGGGCTTACCATTTCTTTTGTGCGACGCGCAGGAGCATCAAGCCTAGGTTATGAAATCAAACTATCGGCTGAGCATGTATCGCGTGCAACTTTGGTTACGCTCACTGATCCCAATGGTCAGACGGTGATCAGTGAAATATTAGGCGCTCAAACTGGATTTCAAGAAATTGAATCAGGACAACTTTTTACCCAAGTGGATCCAGGTGTTTACGAACTGCGTTTAGGTGGGCAGCACTACAGCTTGGTCGTTTACGGATTACCGCGGCGCCCTTGGGTGAAACTAATCGGCCATCCTGATCAACAATTAACGGTGGATTTGCCCAACACGCCAACCAGTTGCGCGCCGGCAGCCGCTTATTGGCTATGGCTAGATGATGCGTACCGATGGATCGAGCAAACGCCAATTTATGTGACAAGTAGCGCGGAAAACACACCGAGCCCGGTGAAGGTCTCGCTTCCCGTTAAACGTCCCGCTAAATCGGAACACTTGAGCGCGATCGTGACGCATTTTGAGTACCAAGGCGCTATCAAAGTGAATTACGTCGAACGGCTAGCTTTGCCTTTACCAGAAACACCTTACACCGCTGAATCAGTTAACGCCAGGCGAGTTAAATGACGCTAGGCGAGCGATCTATCAAACGTGTTTAAAGGCGAGAGACATAAAAAAATAGCCCGACAAAGCGGGCTATTTTTACGTTATCGAACAGGTGATTAGTTCAAGTATGCGTTGAACATCCAGAGTAGTTTTTCTTGTTCGCGGATGTAATCGCTCATTAGTGCTGATGTGCCTTCGTCGTCAGCTTCACCAGCGAGGCTCATAATGTCACGTTGTAGGCTAATTAATACACTAAACCCATCAACAATGGCGCGTAGACCGGCTTGACCGTTCGCCTCTGGTGCATGCTCTTTGATTTCACTGATTTTCAAATATTCACTGAAGCGGTGTTCAGCGGTACCACCAATAGTAAGAATGCGCTCGGCTACTTCATCGATCTTAGTTTGCAGATCGGTATAGATCTCTTCGAATTTTACGTGTAGCTCAAAGAAGTCGCCGCCTTTGATGTTCCAGTGAAAACCACGCACATTGGTGTACAGCACTTGGTAGTTTGCTAATAGCGTATCTAGGCGAGCTGCTAAATCTGCAGCTTTGGTGCTGTCCAATCCGATCAATGCTGATTGTTTACTCATCTAATGCCTCCTTAGTGGCAAAATCAATGTGTTAAATCGTCGCGCTATCGCGAAAATTGAACACTGGAAACTGTGTTGTTTCGATTGATGAAAATAGAATAACGTCCCGAATTAAAAAAGGAAAATGGAGTTAACCTATATACCTGATAGGTTAAGCCTATGATGTGATCGATGTATCGTCATGAACAATAAAATGCTCAGGAAGACGCTCGAGACCTGCGATTAACGCTTGTAGGCAGCGCGCGTCGATTGCCGTGCCAGTTTCTTCTTTCATGATGGATAAGGCTTTGTTCATTGGGATAGGGCCACGATAGGGACGCTCAGCAGTGATAGCATCAAAAATATCTGCGATGGTAATAATGCGAGTGAGCAGGGAAATGTCATCGCCCTGCATGCCGTCTGGATACCCTGAGCCATCGAGCTTTTCATGATGGGCGCTAGCGAACTTGGCGAGGTGATCGAATTGGTGGATTTTCGATAAGATGGTTTTACTCAGTGCAGCATGGCGTTTAACGTGCTCCCATTCCTCGTCATCCAGTTTTCCCGGCTTATCGAGCACATTATTGCTTACGCCGAGTTTGCCAATATCGTGCAGTAACGCGCCACGCTTTAGCCATTTTTTATCATGTTCACTGATGTTTAACTCGTCAGCAATTAAGCTAGCGTATACGGAGACACGTTCACTGTGACCCGAGGTGAAAGGGCTTTTGGCATCAACAATACGCCCAAAGGCAGCTGCAATGTCATCCATATAATCATCATCGACCCAAATGCATGTGTTGGCAGGCGTCATCGACAGGACTTCTTCTTTTAATGTGGGGCTATCCAGTTGCTGCCAAAATTGCGGTTCGTGAGCCAGCTGTAAAAAGGTATCGACGAGGTCGGGGTCAAACCAAGTGCCGCGACGGTTTTTCAGCTCGCGGAGTGCGGCGTCGACACCGGACTCGGTTCGGAAGACATCAATGACTTGCGTCATCAATGCGATGCGCGAAAACAAGGGGATCTGATCGGCCTTTAACTGATCAGGACGCCCACCACCATCATAGTGTTCATCCAGCGCGTAGATGGCTTCAGCAACGCTTTCACTAAAACGTAAATCGCGTGCGACATCGGCACCACGGGTACATCGCGTTTCGATCAGCTCTTGCGCATACATGTCGCCATGACGAATGATATCGAGTGTGGTCGAGAGCTTCTGCATAAACCCACGCTTTACGCCGGTATTTTTTAGTACGAAATTCAGTACGCTGGATAAGCTACCGTCCACTACCTTGTAGCTTTGTTTAAATGCTAAATCATTGGTGAGGTACAGTTCGCAGATCCGTGCCGCATTGCTGCTGCAGCCCGCATCTTTTAGCAGCAACGTATAGAAAAGATCATGACGTTGTTGATCATCGAGCGCTAAGGCGTCAGCGAGTTTCATTCCTAACCACGTGCAGCGCATACAATGTTCGGGTGGCTGTCCTTCAGTCATATCGAGCGCCGTACTCAAGGCTAGGATTAGCTCTGACAACTTTAACGAAGTCACGTCATTTATATGGGGTTGCATCTTATTTTCTCATCCACTTTATTGGTCCATTACGCGTTGGTGGTGAAGGTCTACTTTTAATGTGTGAGACCGCGAACGGTTGCCGACACTTCTTCTGCACCTGCGTGAATATCACTCATCACGTTATCGGCTGCGGTGACTTTTTCTTGCCCCATGGTTGATTGTTCAGTGACTCTTTCCATTGCCTCACTCACCCCTTTGATCAGTTGTAGGTTTTCATCGACGACATCGGCAATTTCTGTGGTGGACTTGCTGGTGCGTTGTGATAAACCTCGAACTTCGTCGGCAACAACCGCGAATCCACGGCCTTGATCACCCGCGCGCGCTGCTTCTATCGCTGCATTGAGTGCGAGCAAGTTAGTTTGTTCGGCGATTTGTTTGATCGTGGTGACGATGTTTTCAATGCTCTGTGCATGCTCACTGAGCTGATTTACCTGATTAGCGGCTTCGACAGCTTGGTCGGTGACGTTTTGCGATAGCTGAACGGCTTCTTGTAGTAAGGCGCTACCGTTTTCACTATGCTTGAGTGTTTGTTCTGATGATGCTTGAGCAAGCTCTGCCGCCTGATTAACGGCTTGATTTTTCTTCACTGTATCAGTGATTGCAGTCGCGAACTTGATCACGCGATAGACTTTACCATTGACATCAAAAACGGGGTTATACGTTGCTTCGAGCCAAACTTCATTACCATGTTTATCACGACGCAAGTATTGGCCAGACGTGAATTGGCCGCTGGCTAGTGATGCCCAGAAGTTTGGGTTATCTTCATAAAACGCGTGATCACAAAATATCTCATGATGCTGGCCTGCAATTTCTCGTGCTTGGTAGCCCACCGCGGCCAGGAAATTATCATTTGCACGAACAATTGTGCCGTCAGGTTCAAATTCAATCACCGCCAATGAACGATCGATAGCAGCCAGAATAGATTGTTGTCGTAAGCTCTCTTTGTGCTGTTTAGTGACATCCGCTGCCAATTTTCGAACGCTGACTACTTTGCCGCTGGTATCTTTGATCGGTACATAAGTCGCTTCCATCCAAATTTCTTGTCCATGCTGATGGCGGCGACGAAATATGCCTTTCTGTGGCTTACCTTGCGCGAGTGATTGCCAAAATTGTTGGTAACTTGGGTCATTAACGGTTTCTTCGAAACAAACCGCGCGGTGATGCTGGCCGATAACCTCATCACGACCGTAACCAATAATACTTAGGAGTTTATCGTTTACACTAGTAATGGTGCCGTCAGGCGAGAAGGTAATAGTCGCAATATGTGTATTGATGGCATCGAGCTCAGCTTGGAGTGCGGCTTTTTCCGTTTGGCAGGTATCCAATTCTCGCTGTGTCTTTTTGAACATGACAGCAAACTTCCTTCTGTTCATTGGTTAGGTATGAGCGTATTCAACTTGTTGTGCAAAAAGTTTACGCACATGTGCTTATTATAGAGTGCAACGTTTGTTGCGTTTGATCTTTTCTCTCATGTCATCATGGAATCTAGCGTAGCCTGTGATTTTTGCTGTTTTGAGTCATGTTTAGAAACACAATAATTATGTGTATCTATGCGTCGCCGTGCTTCCTTTTCCCTGCGTTCTTACGTATTCTTTGTGATTAAGATCATGTTCACATATCAGCCTGTGTAACATTTTCATAAAGCATCCTTACAGTTTGTAACTAAAGTCCTTTTCTATTTTCAATAATTTCTGAAAATTCCAAATTTTCATTGATCCCACGCAAAGAAACTCCGTATTATCCCTCAGACGCATTGTGAGGGAGATCAAAATGGAGTTGTCACAAGAATTACGCAACGTCGTGATGCACTTTGGTGAGATGGGAAGCCGTTGGGGCTTTAATCGCTCAGTCGGTGAAATGCTAGCGCTGATTGTGCTAAGCGAACATCCTTTAAGCGCTGACGACATTGTGTCTGCACTCAACATTTCTCGCGGCAACGTCAGTATGGCAACCAAAGAGTTGCAAGGCTGGAATTTAATCCGTTCACAGCGTACCCCCGGAGATAGAAAGGATTACTTCGTGCCCAATGGCACTATCTGGGAGTTGGCGCAGCAGGTGCTTGCTGAAAGGAAAAAGCGAGAAGTCGACCCCACCTTATCGATGTTGCGTTCACATTTTATGCGAAGCGAAGACGACGCAGACAGTCACGCGGTGACGCAGTTACATGAGATCCACGATCTTTTGGAGCTGTTCAACCATTGGTTTGATGATGTGCAGCAAATGAAACCTGAACATCTGAAAAATTTGATGAAGCTGGGTAGCAGTGTCGGTCGGCTTCTTGAGCTGTCGGGCAAGTTGTTTCACAGCAAGTCCAACGAAGAATCGGGTAAGTAACGTCCTGAGGGTAATGTCATGTTAGATACATTAATGTTGTCGCGAATGCAGTTTGCGGCCAACATCAGCTTCCATATTCTTTTTCCCACCATCACGATTGCACTCGGATGGATGCTGGTGTTTTTCAAATTCAGACACAATCGCACGGGTGAGCAAATTTGGCTCGACACCTATTATTTCTGGGTCAAAGTGTTTGCGCTGACCTTTGCGCTTGGGGTGGTCTCTGGTATCACCATGAGTTTTCAGTTTGGCACCAATTGGCCGGGCTTCATGGAAAAAGTGGGCAACATTGCGGGTCCTTTATTGGGCTATGAGGTGATGACGGCGTTTTTCATGGAAGCGACCTTCCTCGGTGTGATGTTATTCGGTAAAAACCGGGTGCCTAACTGGGTGCATACGCTGGCAACTTTGCTGGTGGCGATTGGTACCACGATTTCTGCTTTTTGGATCCTGGTACTCAATAGCTGGATGCACACACCAACCGGCTTTGAGATAATTGAAGGGGTGGTCCACCCAACCAGCTGGTTCGAGGTTATTTTTAACCCATCAATGCCGTATCGCTTAAGCCATATGCTATTAGCGTCAGGGCTGACCGCGTCTTTCTTAATTGCCGGTATTTCCGCCTATCAGAAATTGAAATCACCCACGTCCGGTGTGTCAGACAAGCCACTGAAAGTGGGGATTACGGCGGCCGCTATTTTGATCCCACTGCAAATCTTTATCGGCGACATGCACGGGTTAAACACCCTAGAACATCAACCGCAGAAAATTGCGGCGATGGAAGGGGTCTGGGAGACCGAGCAAGGCGCGCCATTACTGCTTTTTGCGGTACCTAACGAACAAACACGTTCAAACGACTATGAAATCGGTATTCCGAATCTGGCCAGTTTGATTCTGACTCACAAACTCGATGGTGAAATCAAAGGCTTGGAAAGCTTTGAGTATCATCCACCGGTGAAACCACTCTTCTTTGGTTTTCGAATCATGGTAGGCGTAGGTGTGCTCATGTTGCTGGTGAGCTGGTACACCGCGTACCGTGTATGGCGAAACCAGCCAATGCCTAAGTGGCATCTGATGGGGCTTGTGGCGATGACCTTCTCAGGCTGGGTCGCTACCTTATCGGGATGGTATGTCACTGAGATTGGTCGTCAGCCTTGGCTTGTTCAAGGTGTATTGAAGACGGCGGATGCGGTGACGACAGTCGCCAGTTCTAATGTAGGGATTTCATTAACCATCTATCTCACCCTCTATGCCGTGTTGATGGTGGCCTACATTCGAACCCTGTTCTTCTTGGCGAAAAAACGTTTGCCAGAGTATCAATCTGACGACGCAAACACCGCGCAGTCAACTAAAGAGGTGAACGTATGACCATCACACCACATTTACCTGAAATCTATCTATTGCTCTTTGGGTTTACGGTATTTATGTATGCCGTATTAGATGGCTACGATCTCGGGGTTGGCATGTTGCTCCCGAGCTGTAACCAAGCACAGCGCGATCGCATGATTGCATCGATTGGCCCTTTTTGGGATGCCAACGAAACGTGGTTAGTGTTGGCGGTTGGTATTTTGTTGATTGCATTCCCAACCGCACATAGCTTGATTTTGACTGAGCTATACTTGCCGACCTCAGTGATGTTAGCGGGATTAATCTTGCGCGGGGTCTCCTTCGATTTCCGTGCCAAGGTGCGGCCTGAACGCAAAGATCTCTGGGATCGTTGCTTTAAAGCCGGCTCTTTTATTGCAGCGATGACCCAAGGCTACATGATAGGCCGTTATGTGTTGGCATTTGATGAAAGCATCGGGGCGTACTTGTTTGCCTTATTAAGTGGCCTTTGTGTGACCGCAGCTTACATCTATATCGGCGGAACCTGGCTGGTGATGAAGACTGAAGGCGATTTACAAAAGCGAGCGGCTAAATGGTCGCGTCGTGGTGGTTGGTTAGCCGCGCTAGGCGTCTTAGCCATTAGCATTGTGAACCCACTGGTAAGTGAAACGGTTGCCGCGCGTTGGTTTGGCTTCCCTGAGATCTTGCTGCTCGCCCCCGTTCCATTAGTGTGTCTGGCGATTATGGTGCTGGTCGACCGATATTTACGCCATGTACCGGTTGAAAATGACGTGGGATACCAATTCCCATTCATTGGCGCGATATTCTTGTTCGCATTAAGCTTTTTTGGCTTGGCCTATAGTTTCTTTCCGGACATCGTCCCAGGAGTAATGACAGCACAAGAGGCAGCGAGTGCACCAGGTACCTTATTGATTGTGGGTTATGGTGCCATGTTTGTGTTGCCGATGATCTTCTTGTACACCGTGTTTGTCTATCGTGTGTTCTCCGGTAAAGCAACGGATCTTAACTACGAGTAATCTCTCTCACCGTTAGCCGTTTAACTGTTTTATGAGCGCCCAGTCCATCTTGTGATGGCCTGGGCGCTTTTTTATCCCTACATATTTGTCATTAACGCGGAAAAAGATAGTCACCCTAAACATTGGCTGCGTTAAATATTACATCTCGCTGGATTAGCCCTCCTTTCTATCAAGCAAAGACTTGATTTTTTCTGAGACCATTACGTTAGAGCTTGGTGCTCGATTCCATTTTTGTCTTATTTTATCTGATGATCGGCGATATGAGCGGATTTTCGTTATTTTTTTACGCTTTTTAGCGTTTTTGATGATGATGTCGCTGGTAATGAGTCAGGCTAAATCATAGCGCTTCTCTTGTTTATGACCCTTAATAATCGCTTGTGATAGTTGTATTTGCGGTCATTTATTGAGCGATTTGGTGATAAATACTGCTATCAGTACAAACAATTAGGTGACAAAAGAGTGAAGTTAAAATTGACTTAAATCATTGTTTTTGCTTTATCTAGCTGTTTTTTCGTGGGGTGGGGTGTAGCGAATTGGTTAAAAATAATGTTTGAGATCTAATTATTAGCGTGTAAGATTATCTTTAACTAATCGTTCAATTAAAAAAACGAATGGAGACGTAATGCCTAAGGTAGGGATGCCGGAAGTACGGAAACCGCAGCTGGTTAAGGCCACGATGACGGTCATCGGTCGAGTAGGGCTGCATGCAGCCACGATTTCTTTGATCAGTAAGGAAGCCGGCGTATCAACAGGCATTATTAACCACTATTTTGGTGGTAAGCATGGCTTGCTAGAAGAAACCATGCGAGTGGTTCTACGTGAGCTATCGGCAACGGTGATTAGCGCATTGCGCGAAACCCCACGCCACCACCATCAGGCGCGCATCAACGCGATCATTAACGCCAACTTTGAAGGGTTTCAGGCCAAATCTGATGTGGTTAAAACGTGGTTAGCGTTCTGGTCGTATGCCATGCATGACGATGAATTATACCGTTTACAACGCGTGAACGAAAAGCGCCTACTGTCGCATTTGCGCATTGAGCTACGTGCATTATTGCCGCTTGATCAGGCGGTGATGGTCGCTCAGGGGATTGCGGCGTTGATCGATGGTATTTGGTTGCGCGGTGCATTGAACCCTAAAGGTATTGATGCCAACAACGCTCGGACCATCATCAATGATTATTTGGATAAGCAATTGACCTTTTATGGTCGTCCTCAGAGCTAAGGCCGCAAACGCCTGACATATACACTCGAACACAAAAGAATTCAGGATTAATTATGGACGCGAAAACGCTATTTATTAATGGGCAACTGACCGCTGCAACCAGTGGTGAGCACTTTGCAACCGTCAACCCGGCCACGGGTGAAACGCTTGCACAAATTGATCAAGCTTCGGCAGACGATGTACAAGCGGCTGTCGATGCTGCCAAACAAGGCTTTGCAGTTTGGTCGCGTATGACAGCGATGGAGCGTAGCCGTATTCTACTAAAAGCCGTTGCCCTGTTACGTGAGCGTAATGATGAATTAGCGAAGCTCGAAGTACTCGACACCGGTAAGCCGATGCAAGAAGCGGTCGAGGTTGACGTGGTCACCGGTGCGGATGCGATTGAGTATTTCGCCAATCTTGTCCCGTCCATGCAGGGCGAGCAACAACCGCTTTCTGAAAACCAATTCTTCTATACCCGTCGTGAGCCACTTGGCGTGTGTGCAGGCATTGGTGCATGGAACTATCCGATCCAGATTGCGATGTGGAAGTCAGCACCAGCATTGGCAGCGGGAAACGCTATGGTGTTTAAACCGTCCGAAGAAACACCGCTAACCGCCTTAAAACTGGCAGAAATTTTTGCCGAAGCAGGGATGCCAGCCGGTGTGTTTAATGTGGTTCAAGGTGACTACCGTGTGGGCCAAATGCTGACTGCACACCCTGAGATTGCCAAAGTCTCGTTCACGGGTGAAGTCGGAACCGGTAAAACGGTCATGGGTGACGCGGCTAAAACACTCAAGTCGGTCACTATGGAGCTAGGCGGTAAATCACCTTGTATCGTGTTTGATGATGCAGACCTTGATAATGCGGTATCGGCAGCTATGGTCGCGAACTTCTATACCCAAGGCGAAGTGTGTACACACGGCACCCGTGTATTTGTTCACGACAGCATTTACGACGCCTTCGTTGAGCAACTGAAAGCGCGTACAGAAAAGCTCGTTATCGGTGACCCAACCGATATGAACACCCAGGTCGGTGCGCTGATCTCGACTGAACACCTTAATAAAGTGATGACGGCGATTGAAACGGCAAAAGCAAGCGGTGCAACCTTGCTGACCGGTGGCTACCGCGTCACTGAGAACGGGCTTGATAAGGGTAACTTTGTCGCGCCAACCATCTTTACAGACTGTGATGACAACATGGCGCACGTGCGTGAAGAGATCTTTGGCCCCGTGATGTCGGTATTGCGTTTTTCTGATGAGGAAGAAGTCGTTGCCCGTGCCAACAATACCCATTATGGCTTAGCGGCAGGTATCTTTACGCAGAATCTATCGCGTGCTCACCGCATTATTCATCAGCTTGAAGCCGGTATTTGCTGGGTCAACACCTGGGGTGACTCACCCGCAGAAATGCCAGTTGGTGGCTACAAACACTCAGGTGTCGGTCGTGAGAATGGTGTCGAAACCCTCACACATTATACCCAAACCAAGAGTGTCCTGATTGAGCTTGGCGACTTCGCCAGCCCTTACGCCTAATTTCTAACGGAGCGACCAATATGTCACAACGCTACGATTATATTATCGTCGGCGCGGGTTCGGCCGGCTGCGCATTGGCCGATCGGCTGACCGAATCTGGCCAACATCAAGTGCTACTGCTTGAAGCGGGCGGTACCGATAAGAGTATTTTTATCCAAATGCCGACGGCTTTGTCGATTCCTATGAACACCAAGCGCTATGCCTGGCAGTTCGAAACATTGCCAGAGCCAGGCCTTGATGGACGTGAACTTCATTGTCCCCGCGGTAAAGTGCTCGGTGGCAGCTCATCGATTAATGGCATGGTGTATGTCCGTGGTCACGCTTGTGACTATGAAGAGTGGGTTGAGCACGGTGCCAATGGCTGGGATTACGCTAGCTGCTTGCCGTACTTTAAGCGTGCTGAAAGTTGGTCAGGCGGGGCAGATACCTACCGTGGTGGTAACGGTCCTGTCGGCACTTGCAACGGTAACGACATGAAATTAAATCCATTGTATCAGGCTTTTATTGATGCAGGGGTGGAAGCTGGGTATCCAGAAACCAAAGATTACAACGGTTATCAGCAAGAAGGCTTTGGCCCAATGCACATGACCGTCGATAAAGGTGTGCGTGCCTCAACATCAAACGCCTATCTGCGCCGTGCCTTGAAGCGTAGCAACCTCACCTTGAAAAAAGGCGTGGTGACGCGCCGTATCTTGCTAGAAGGCAAGCGTGCTGTCGGTGTGGAATTTGAAAAAGGCGGCAACATCGAGCATGTGATGGCGGATAAAGAAGTGATCTCCAGTGCCGGCTCTGTTGGGTCGCCTCAGCTTTTACAGCTATCCGGTATTGGTGCGCGTGACGTGCTCGAAAGTGCAGGTGTTGATGTTCAGCACGAGCTGCCGGGCGTCGGTGAAAATTTGCAAGACCACCTCGAGGTGTATTTTCAATTCCATTGTAAGCAACCCATCACGCTGAACAGCAAACTGGGCCTTATTAGCAAAGGCATGATTGGTACCGAGTGGATCCTGACCCGTAAAGGCTTGGGTGCCACCAACCATTTTGAATCTTGCGCCTTTATTCGCTCACGCGAAGGACTGAAGTGGCCAAACGTGCAGTATCACTTTTTGCCTGCTGCTATGCGTTATGACGGTAAAGCGGCATTTGATGGCCATGGCTTCCAGGTGCATGTTGGCCCTAATAAACCAGAAAGTCGCGGCCATGTTCGGATTCAGTCTGCCGATCCGCATGCTAAGCCGGCAATTTTATTTAATTACATTACGACTGAGCAAGACCGCCAAGATTGGCGCGACACCATTCGTTTAACCCGCGAAATTATGGATCAAAACGCGATGAACGCATTCCGTGGTGATGAGATCCAACCGGGTAAGGATGTTCAGTCGGATGAAGCGATCGATCGTTGGGTGAAAGAGAATGTGGAAAGTGCTTATCACCCATCGTGTACTTGCAAAATGGGCGCCGAAGACGACGCAATGGCGGTGCTCGATGAGCAATGCCGTGTGCGTGGAATTCAAGGGTTGCGCGTGGTGGACTCCTCTGTCTTCCCGACGATTCCTAATGGCAACCTGAATGCCCCAACCATCATGGTAGCGGAGCGCGCCGCTGACATGATCCTTGAGAAGCCACTCTTACCTGCCGAGCAGGTGCCAGTATGGATTGCGGCTGAGTGGCAAGACAAGCAACGCAATCAAAACGCGCAGAGTGACGATGCCACCCAAGGGTGAGCACACACTAGAAACTAATTAGTAAGCATTACAAGGAAACTAATATGTCAATGAATAAACGTAAAACCACCAAAACGCTGATGACTGCCGTTGGCTTGAGCTCAATGATGGCGTTCGGCGCTGCAGCGAATCAGTGTGAAACCGTGCGTTTCTCGGATATCGGTTGGACAGACGTCACTTCAACGACGGCTATCACCACGGAAGTGCTTAAAGGCATGGGTTACACCACAGAGACAGATTTACTGTCACTGCCTGTGACCTTCTCATCACTGGCGTCGGGCGACATCGACGTATTCCTCGGTAACTGGATGCCAACACAGACAGGCGATATTAAGAAGTACATTGATAACGGCACTGTCGATAGCGTTCGCGCTAACCTAACGGGGGCAAAATACACCTTAGCTGTGCCTAAATATGTGTACGATGCCGGTGTGACTAGTGTTGCAGATATCGCGGAATATGCTGACAAATTTGATTCACGCATTTATGGCATTGAACCCGGTAACGATGGCAACACGCAAATTCAAAAAATGATCGACACCAACGACTTTGATCTGGGTGATTTCCGCCTAATCGAGTCCAGTGAAGCGGGCATGATTTCGCAAGTCTCACGTGCCGTTCGTCGTGACAAATGGGTTGCCTTCCTCGGCTGGGCCCCGCACCCAATGAACAGCAATTTTGATATGAAATATCTATCTGGTGCCGATGAGTACTTCGGCCCGAACTATGGTGGTGCCACGGTTCATACCAACGTACGTAGCGGCTATGTCGAGCAGTGCGCAAACGTGGGTCAAATGCTCGAGAATCTTGAGTTTAGTCTCAAGATGGAAAACGAAATGATGGGCAAAATCCTCAACGACGGTGAGAAGCCACAAATGGCTGCACGTGAATGGCTACGCAACAACCCAAGTGTGTTGAACAAGTGGCTAGACGGTGTCACCACAGTTGATGGTAAAGACGCTGTTGAAGCGGTCACTGAATACCTAAAAAAGACTGAAGCGTAACTATAAAAGTGTAGAAGGAGAGGGCGGTGTTAACGCCGCCCCTAAGGTTTTATTGTGAATATTATTACAGATAACAAGATCCCACTCGGTCAATGGATGGAAAGCGGTGTTGATTGGTTGACCATGAATGCCGCCGGTTTTTTTGATGCGATTTCAATTGGGTTAGATACTAGCATCACACTATTGGTCGATATTTTTAAATGGATGCCAGCAGCTGGTCCGATTCTTATGACCGCGGCCCTTGCTTGGTACCTGCAACGTCGAATTTCTATCGTGATCTTTGTTGTGAGTGCGCTCTTGTTGATCCTCAACCTGGGCTACTGGCAAGAGATGCTGGAAACCTTTGTTCTGGTTTTTGCCGCGACAACGATTTCCGTATTAATTGGCATACCGCTGGGGATAATGGCGGCGCACCGGCCTTTGGTATACACCTTTATGCGGCCATTGCTCGATTTAATGCAAACTGTACCACCGTTTGTGTATCTCATCCCAACGCTGGTGTTGTTTGGTTTAGGGATTGTTCCGGGCCTTATTTCGACCATTATCTTTGCTATCGCATCGCCAATCCGCCTGACGTATCTAGGGATCACGCGGGTGCCTGAAGAATTGGTCGAGGCGGGACGTGCATTTGGTGCCACTCGTATGAAATTGTTGTTTAAAGTGGAATTGCCGGCGGCATTGCCAAGCATTATGACAGGTGTGACTCAGTGTATTATGTTGTCGCTGTCGATGGTGGTTATTGCTGCGCTGGTGGGGGCTGATGGCCTGGGTAAACCGGTTGTCCGTGCACTGAATACAGTGAACATTTCTCAAGGGTTTGAAGCGGGTCTTGCGATTGTATTGGTCGCCATCATTCTTGACCGCTTGTGTAAAGCACCCAACCAAGGCAACGAATAAGAGGTAACCATGGACGCAATCGCAATTAAAAATTTAGATGTCGTGTTTGGCGATAACGTACAGCCAGCACTTGATCTGTTGGATAAAGGCCTTTCTCGGTCAGAAATTATTGAACAAACTGGACAAGTTGTCGGTGTCGATAATGTATCGCTCAATGTTAAAGAAGGCGAAATCTGTGTGCTCATGGGCCTTTCAGGCTCAGGTAAATCGAGCTTACTCCGTGCAGTTAACGGCTTAAACCCTATTAGTCGTGGTAGCCTCGAAGTCCGCGACGGCGATCAAATGGTCGATATGGCGACTGTTGATTCGCAGACATTGCGTCACTTGCGCACCAGTCGTGCTTCTATGGTGTTCCAAAAATTTGCCTTGATGCCTTGGATGACGGTTGTCGACAATGTGGCGTTTGGCTTGGAAATGAAGGGGATCAGCAAAAAAGAGCGCCGCAAGCAAGCGCTTGAGAAATTGGAGCTCGTTGGTCTAGATGAGTGGGCTAACCAATATCCTCATGAACTGTCTGGTGGTATGCAGCAGCGTGTTGGTTTAGCAAGGGCCTTTGCCATGGACAGCGATATATTGCTGATGGATGAGCCTTTCTCTGCGCTTGACCCACTGATCCGAGCCCAGTTGCAAGATGAGCTGTTAGAAATACAGAAAAAACTCAATAAAACCATTCTGTTCGTCAGTCACGACTTGGATGAAGCGTTGAAGATTGGTAACAACATTGCGATTATGGAATCGGGCCAATTGATTCAGCATGGCAAGCCGGAAGACATTGTATTACGTCCAGAAACTGACTACGTCCGTGACTTTGTGGCTCATACTAACCCATTGAATGTCTTAAAAGGACGCTCAATGATGAAAACGGCTGATAACTTAACGCGCGTTGAGAATCGTTGGAAAATCTGTGATCGACGTGAAATCTGGGTCACGGCTGAGCAAGGTGGCACTTTCTCTGCAACCGCGGGCAATCAACCATTGCGTGTGGTTGCGTGGGACAAAGACACGCTCGATTTCTCACAAGTTGGCGATAACACCATTGTTGTGGCCTCACCCGATATTGAGATGCGTGACGCGATTGAAATTCGCTATAACACCAATACGCCTGTATTGCTGGTAGAAAATGGTGAATTGCTCGGTACCTTGTCTGATCATGACTTCTATCATGCTTTATTGGGTAAATTTCAGAAAAAAGACACAGACCAAGCGGCATAACTCACCACGAGTCAGCTCCATGTCTAGCCATACAAAAGGCCTGCTCTTGAGCAGGCCTTTTCTGATCATTGCGAATTTTGTTGATAACCGAATAAATACTACGGCATGATCACGGTATCAATCACGTGAATCACGCCGTTGGACGCCATGACATCGGGTTTCACCACAGTCGCGTTGTCCACTTTCACATCACCGTAAGAGACTTTGATCATCACATCGCTACCTTGCACCGTGGTTGCTGTTGACATACCCATAACTTGCTCGGCTGTGACCTTACCGGGGACAACATGGTAAGTGAGGATATCGGTTAGTTTGTCTTTATTCTCTGGCTTCAGCAGTGTTTCTACGGTGCCATCTGGGAGCTTATCAAAGGCCGCATTGGTCGGCGCAAACACTGTAAATGGGCCATCACCTTTCAATGTATCAACCAGATTAGCGGCTTTTACTGCTGCGACCAACGTTGAAAAGTCATCATTTTTCATCGCAGTATCAACAATATCATGATCACCCTTGTGGTGAGCAGCGACCGCGGAGCCCATGCTTGCGAGGAACGTGGCAGTGACTGCAAATTTGGTCATTGTGTGTTTTAACATCATTGTTCTCCCTTTCATTTTTTACTCCCCACCATGACGGCGATGCAACATTGCAAACGCTTGGTGACTTCCTGGGAATGATTAATTGACTGCCTTGTAGAAAACGAAGAGAGAGATGAAGCCGATCACAGCGCCAAAAATATTCCTGGCCACGATTCCTTCTTTTACGCCTGATTACCTTGATATTCACGTGAAATTTTTCGAACAACTCATTCGCATAATTGTGATTGTCCGCACACTTTTATCGGCGTAATCTCGTGCTCGTTCCAACGCAATAACGCGAACATGCTGTCGATTCTAGGGAGTATGCTTTGTGAGCAAGTTTCTGCGAAAAATAGCATTTTCAAAAAAATAGCCATTTTTCAAAATAGAGACAGTGAGGTGACAAAGCATCCGCGTTATTGGCGTTTAATAGCAGTCAACCCGATACGAAAGAGGAAATAACCATGAAAAAACTTGCAGCAATTTTCGCCCTGACGCTCGCTTCAACCTCTGTAATGGCTGGTGGTTTAAACCTCGATGTCACCCCAGCTGAAGGCGGCGCTTGGGTAACCGTTACCGAGCAAGGCCAAGCGGTTGAAGGTGCGAAAGTGACCAGCGAATTCGGTCTGGATGCGAAAGTCACTGACGAGTCTGGTCGTGTATTTATTCATGCACAAAACCAGAACAGCCGTTCAGTCAACTATGTCGCTAACACAGATCAAGGCCAGCACGCTGAAAAAGCAGCCTTTGTACGTGGCGACCATAGCTAAGCATTGTTCGTGAGCCATCGTGGACAAATCTTGTCCACGAGTCATTGAGCATAAAAAAGAGAGCATTACGCTCTCTTTTTTTATGCCTTTCGGTTAACCACAACCACGTTTTTAGAGCAACCACGTTTTCAGATCAACCATGCTTTTAGATCAAAAAGTGACTCGACTTGATGGGTTGGCGTAATGCCTGCTGGTGACGGTGTGTTATCGCTATTAAGCCAGCATGTATCAATCCCTGCACGCATGCCACCCAGCACATCAGAATGTGGATTATCGCCAACCATTAAGATTTTGTCCTTGGGGGGATTTCCCATTTTTTCAAAGGCATGTTCAAAGATCCGAGGATCCGGCTTGGCGATGCCCACTTGCTCGGATATCACTAAGGTTGAAATCGCAGACTTCAACCCAGTTCTTTCCAGGCGGATATCTTGGAGAGCGGTAAATCCGTTAGTAATGATACCAATATGTGCATGTGGCTTGATCGCACTAATAAGATCGCGTGCGCCTGGCAATGGTTCGCAAATCTCAGCCATTGCATCTAAAAAACCCTGGTTCAATGTTGCAGGCGCCACGTTAAGACGCTCTCCCCAACGCGTAAAACGCTCAGTTTGTAGCGTATGAGCGTCAATTTCACCATCTTGATATTGTACCCACAAAGGCTTGTTTAGCTCTGAGTATTCCGCAAACGCGTGATGGTCAAAATTGACATTGTAGCGCGAAAACATACGTTGCAGTCCCGCAAAGGCATCGAAGTGAAACAGGGTTTCATCCGCATCAAAAAGCACCCAAGGATATCGCATCGATTTAACTCTCTTAATGTAAAGTGAAAGAGTGTAACAGACCCAGAGGTTTGCTAGCGAGCCTCCACAAGCGACTCACCGTCCATGGTGATAAATAACGAAAACACAAAGCCATGTTGCTATTAAAGGGAGAGGTATAGCCCTGCCAAGGTGGCACTCATGAGGTTGGCTAAGGTTGCGGCAAGAATGGCGCGCATGCCTAATTTGGCGATATCACCGCGGCGCTCTGGGACAATGCCGCCCAAGCCACCCATTAACATTGCTATTGAGGTGAGGTTGGCAAAGCCACATAACGCAAACGTAACAATGGCTTGGCTATGGGGAGAGAGCGCCCCTTTTAGGTTCATAAAATCCGCAAACGCCACAAATTCATTCACAGCAATTTTCTTACCAATCAAGGTGCCTGCTGTCATCGCCTCTTGCCAGGGAATGCCAATCAGCCAAGCCACTGGTGCAAATAGGTAGCCGAATAGCCACTCAAGGCTTAGTTGCGGCAAGTTTAAAATAGGCCCCAGTTTCCCTAACCCACCATTAATCAGCGCAATCATACTGATCACGGCGAGTAAGCTGGCCCCCACGGCCATCGCAATTTGTAAGCCACTCAAGGCGCCTTGCGTGCCAGCATCAATCACATTCACTGGTTTATCTTGATCGTCTTCGAGCGCTTGGTGTTGAGCATGATTCATGGGGGATTCGGTCTGCGGTACCATTATTTTGGCCATCATTAACCCAGCAGGTGCCGACATAAACGCAGCCGCGATCAGGTATTTCATCTCTACCCCCAAGCCTGCGTAACCCACCATGGTGCCGCCGGCGACTGAGGCGAGCCCGCCTACCATAACAGCAAACAGCTCGGAGCGAGTCATGGTAGAAAGAAAAGGTTTTACAACCAACGGTGCTTCAACGGAGCCAACAAAGATATTGGCCGTGGCAGACATGGACTCAGTGCGAGAAGTGCCAAGTACGCGGCGCAATAAGCCACCAATGAGGCGAATGATCCAAGTCATGACCCCAATGTGGTAAAGCACAGCGATCAGTGCAGAGAAAAAAACGATGGTGGGAAGTACATTAAAAGCGAAAATAAAACCAAGTTTAAACTTAGCCAGATCACCAAACAGAAATTCAGCGCCAATATCGCCAAAACTAATAATCGCCGACACGGCTTCTGATGCGTTAGCTAGAATACGCTGACCAAGCGGAACAGAGATGATAAAGCCAGCAAAGACGATTTGTATTAGGAACGCACCTCCCACTGTGCGCCAATTAATCGCGGAGCGATTTTCCGAAAAGACAACCGCGATAAGGAAGAGGACACTAATCCCCAAAAGGCCAATGCCAAACTGCATGATGTTGCTCCGCAAACGTTAAACTTAGGATGGAAAACGATTGCGGCGGTATTGTACGCGATTTTAATAATGTGACAAGAGTCACTTTTTGTCCTCTTTGTGTTCATTTAATTGCACTTGTGTCTATATTGATAAAAGGTGTGTTGTAGCTCGTAAATGATGCGTGACATCTTGGTTATAAAAGGTGTCGAGACGGGTTCTTCCTATCAGCATTGTGAGTGAAGATTGCGTTGCATCAAAAGTGTTGATGGTGACTGTGTCTATTTTTCATGGGCATCTAGAATAAAACCCGGCTATGATTCGAATAGGCCAAGGATAGTGCTATTTCCTTAGCGACACGATTATTTATAGTTCTGAAATAAAGAGTTCAAATAACTCGCTGAGCGAGTAAGGACGCGGGATTCGGGCTGATTTTTTCTTAGTGGGTGGTCACAAAATGAACATTTGGTTAGGCCCCTAATTAAAAAATTTTCGAGATGTGTTAATGTAGCCGACTGTGTGGTGATGACTGATCTTTTATTGATGTTAAAGATGGCTTAAACATCAATAAATAATGAGCTCGCTACCAACACTCACAGGCTTCCGAATAAACGGACTAAGGAGTTAACTCGTGAGCGATAAAAGCCATGAAGATATGATGACACCAGACGGGAAGGTTAACCCGATCGATACTGACTATCAGGTCGGTCAGGATAACGTAGCGCTGAAACTCGGCCCGTTTGGTTTTGATATTCATAACCGAGTATTTATGATTTCCGGGCTGTCAATTTTGGCCTTCATTTTTGTCACCTTGGCATTTCAAAACCAAATCGGTCCTGTTTTTGGGGATTTGCGTGGATGGCTAACCTCAAATCTAGACTGGTTCTTCCTTTCTGCAGGTAATATTTTTGTTGTTGCTTGTCTAGTGCTGGTTGTGTCACCACTGGGTAAAGTTCGATTGGGTGGTACTGAGGCAAAACCGGATTACGGCTATCCTGGCTGGTTCGCGATGCTTTTTGCGGCCGGTATGGGCATTGGCTTGATGTTCTATGGCGTATCTGAACCATTGACGCACTTCCAAACCGCGTTAGGTGGAACGGCAACCGGTGCTGACGGTCTTCGCACTGACTGGGCGCCTTTGGGGGCGGCAGCCGGGGATACGGAAGCTGCCCGTCGCCTAGGTATGTCTGCGACTATTTTCCACTGGGGCTTACACCCATGGGCGATTTACGCGGTATTGGCTCTAGGCTTGGCACTGTTTGCGTATAACAAAGGCTTGCCTTTGACCATGCGTTCTGTGTTCTACCCACTGTTCGGTGAACGTGTTTGGGGTTGGACAGGGCACGTGATTGACATTCTCGCAATCATTGCGACCTTGTTTGGTCTTGCCACCTCGCTAGGCTTGGGAGCATCACAAGCATCCGCCGGTCTGCACTTCCTGTTTGACACGCCGTTGGGTGATACCACCGAAGTCTTGCTGGTGATGGGTATCACAGGCGCGGCGATCCTTTCGGTTGTCGCAGGGGTAGACAAAGGGGTCAAACGCCTGTCTGAAATCAATATGATTTTGGCACTGTTGCTGCTGATCTTTGTGATTGCCGTGGGTCCAACGATTGCCATCTTAACCGGCTTCTTTGGAAACCTAGGGGCATATCTACAAAATCTGCCTGCGCTGTCTATGCCATTTGGCCGTGAAGATGCGAACTTTACCCAAGGCTGGACTTCCTTCTATTGGGCATGGTGGATTTCTTGGTCCCCATTTGTGGGGATGTTTATTGCGCGTGTTTCACGCGGTCGTACTGTGCGTGAATTTATCACCTGTGTGCTGATCATCCCTTCAGCGGCCTGTGTGCTTTGGATGACCGTCTTTGGTGGCACGGCGATTGGTCAGTTCGTTAATGAAGGCTATACCGCTGTTGCCGATGCGGAGCTTTCACTCAAGCTGTTTGCGATGCTGGATGGTTTGCCATTGGCATCAATCACCTCGTTTATCGGGATTATCCTGGTTATGGTATTCTTTGTGACCTCGTCTGACTCGGGCTCATTGGTTATTGATACCATTTCAGCGGGCGGTAAAGTGGATGTGCCTGTACCACAGCGTGTTTTCTGGGCGTCTTTCGAGGGCTTGGTTGCGGTTGCGCTGATCCTTGGCGGTGGCTTGGTTGCCCTGCAAGCGATGGCGGTATCAACCGGTTTCCCATTCACGATTGTGCTGTTGGTCGCGACGGTCTCCTTGTTTAAAGGCTTGATGTCAGAGCCGCGAGTCTAGTTAGCGAAATAGCGTTAATCTAGTCAATGATGAAAGAGGCAGCGCACCATGCGTTGCCTCTTTTTTATTAGCGCTGTTTTATTGTCTTCTTTTTTCAGCCCCCCCTTTTTGCCGCTAATGTTCGTCTCCCGAGACGAAGCGTTATGAAGTGGTTGAATCTTGACCAAGCTCGCCAGCCCTTTATTCACCTATTCATCTTGTGTGATATTCTTGCTGACTTTTCTGTCATTGCTTCTTTTTGCGTGCTGACGTTTACCTCGATATCGAGTGTCGTCCAGGCAGCGTTTAGCAATAATGACAGGTTGCCGAGTAGACGGAGTAAGGAGTTTACGTGTGAGCGATAAAAGCCATGAAGATATGATGACACCGGACGGGAAGGTGAACCCGATCGACACCGATTATCAGGTCGGTCAGGACAATGTTGCCCTCAAGTTTGGCCCGTTTGGCTTTGATATTCATAACCGTGTATTTATGGTCGCGGGTTTGGTGATTATGGCCTTTGTGTTTGTGACGTTGGCTTTCCAAAACCAAATGGCCCCGATTTTTGAGCAGATGCGCGCTTGGTTAACCGCAAACCTCGACTGGTTCTTTCTTTTAACCGGTAACGTCTTTGTCATCGCTTGTTTGGTGCTAATTGTCTCACCACTAGGCAAGGTACGGCTGGGGGGCACTGAGGCCAAACCGGATTACGGCTATGCTGGCTGGTTCGCGATGCTTTTTGCCGCCGGTATGGGCATTGGTTTGATGTTTTATGGTGTCTCTGAGCCACTAACCCATTTCCAAACGGCGTTACAAGGGACCGCAACGGGTACTGATGGTCTACGTACCGACTGGGCACCTTTGGGGGCTGCCGCCGGTGATACCGAAGCCGCGCGTCGGCTGGGGATGTCGGCAACCATTTTTCACTGGGGCTTACACCCTTGGGCGATTTATGCCGTATTAGCACTCGGTTTGGCATTGTTTGCTTATAACAAAGGGCTTCCTTTGACCATTCGGTCGGTATTTTATCCGCTGTTTGGTGAGCGTATTTGGGGCTGGACCGGTCACTTGATTGATATCTTAGCTATCGTCGCGACGCTCTTTGGTCTCGCTACTTCGCTTGGCATTGGTGCATCACAAGCATCCGGTGGTTTGCATTATTTGTTTGATACACCATTGGGGGCCACCACTGAAGTCTTGCTGGTGATCGGCATTACTGCGTTGGCGATCTTTTCGGTCGTAGCGGGTGTGGATAAAGGGGTAAAGCGTTTATCTGAGATCAACCTAGGCCTGGCGTTCTTACTCCTCCTTTTCGTGATTATCGTCGGGCCAACGTTAGCGATTCTGACCGGCTTCTTTGGTAACCTCGGGGCGTATTTACAGAACCTGCCGGCGCTGGCTATGCCATTTGGCCGAGAGGATGCCAACTTTACCCAAGGTTGGACCGCGTTCTATTGGGCATGGTGGATTTCTTGGTCTCCATTTGTGGGTATGTTTATTGCCCGCGTCTCACGTGGTCGAACCGTTCGCGAGTTTATTACCTGTGTGCTGCTGATCCCATCCGCCGCGAGCGTATTGTGGATGACTTCATTTGGTGGCACCGCGATTAACCAGTTCGTCAATGAAGGGTATACCGCAGTGGTTGACGCAGAGTTGTCGCTGACCTTGTTTGCCATGCTAGAAGGGTTGCCGTTAGCAGAGATTACCTCGTTTATCGGTATTATCTTGGTCATTGTCTTCTTTGTAACTTCGTCTGACTCCGGCTCTTTGGTGCTAGATACCATTTCGGCAGGCGGGAAAATGGACGTACCGGTATCGCAGCGCGTTTTCTGGGCAACCTTCGAAGGCCTGGTCGCGATCGCACTGATCCTCGGCGGCGGGCTTGTTGCGTTACAGGCAATGGCGGTTTCGACGGGCTTCCCGTTCGCGGTGGTCTTGCTGGTGGCGACGCTCTCCTTGTTTAAAGGCCTTGCTTCTGAGCCGCGTGCAAAATAAAGAAGTGTGCTAACTGCTTGATAGTTAGCTAAGATAGAAAAGGCAGGCTTTCGAGGCTGCCTTTTTTTATGGCAAGTGATACGGCACACTGTGTCACAGCCAACGGACATTCTGATTCACTGTGTCCTATCACGATATTATCGCACGTTTAGGTGAGCGCTATGGAAGCTGAACAAATCGAGATTGCAACATTTCTTGCACAGTACGCCCCATTTGATTCAATGCCCGAAGAGGTGGTCGCAGAAGTGGCAACCAGCATTGAGATCAGTTATTTCCGTGCAGGCACCGATATTTTTGCTTACGGTGATGAAATTCACGACTTGGCGATCATGCGTAGCGGCGCTGTCGAGCTGTTTCGCCGTAATGGCACCCTGTATAACCGCATATCCGAGGGCGACATTTTTGGCCAAATGGGTCTATTGATGAACAATCGTGTGCGGATGCCAGCGAAAGCGATTGAAGACACTTTGATCTATTTTATTCCGGAAGCCACGTTTAATCGCTTGTTTGATGATTTTGAGCATTTTGCCGATTTTGTCGAGGTGGAAGATAGAACACGCTTGCGCCAAGCGGTATCAAGCCACAATGAAGCCAATGATCTCACCACCTCCAAAGTGAAGAAACTGATTATTCGCGACCCGGTGATGATTGCCAGTACTGACTCCGTGCAATATGCCGCGCAAGTGATGTCGCAAGAAACCGTCTCATCGATTTTGGTCATGGGTGATGAGCCCAATCCAGAAACAGGGCTCAAACCGGTACTGGGGATTATTACCGATCGAGACTTGCGTAACCGGGTGTTAGCAGAAGGTTTGCCTTATGAAACGCCGGTTCAGGAGATCATGTCGCCACAGTTGATTACCTTGGATCATAATGCGTATATTTTTGAGGCCATGCTGACCATTCTGCGCTCCAACTTGCACCATGTGCCGGTGCTACAGCACGGTAAGCCGATTGGTGTGGTTGCCTTGTCTGATATTGCACGCTACGAGTCGCAAAACAGCTTGTTCTTGGTGGCGAGTATTTTCCGTCAGCAGTCGGTCGAGGATTTGGTGATCTTATCTAAGCAGGTCAAAGATTGCTTTGTACGCATGGTCAATGAAGATGCCAACTCGCATATGATTGGCTCGGCACTGTCGGTGATTGGACGCAGTTTTAAGCAGCGTCTTTTAGAGCTTGCCGAAGAAGAGTTGGGTGAGCCGCCTGTGCCGTATTGCTTTTTGGCGATGGGCTCTATGGCGCGTGATGAGCAGCTGATTGTCACCGACCAAGACAACGCAATTATCCTTGATGACAACTACGATCATGGCCAACACAATGCGTATTTTGAAGCCCTATCTAAGCGCGTCTCTGATGGCTTAAACGCATGTGGTTATACCTACTGCACCGGTAATATCATGGCGACCAACCCCGAGTGGCGTAAAACGCTGAAACAGTGGGAGCAATGCTTTGCCGATTGGATAGATAATCCTAGCCCGCGTTCACTGCTCGACAGTAATATTTTCTTCGACTTGGATGGGGTGCATGGTCGCACGAACTGGGCCGAACAACTTAAAGCTTTCGTGGGTCGTCGCGCCCGTCGCAATAATCGCTTTTTGGCGTCCATGGCGCGTAACGCCTTGAACCGCACTCCACCATTAGGCTTTTTTAAAGATTTTGTCATGGAGCAAGACGGTCGCCACAATAATTCGATTAACTTAAAGCGGCGTGGTACCGCGCCCTTAGCCGACTTGATACGTGTTCATGCATTGGCGACCGATTCGCGCTCGCAAAACTCGTTTGAGCGTTTAGACGATATTATCGAAGCAGGGATCTTACCCAAAGGCCGCGGTCCCGATCTGCGCGATGCGATGGAGTTTATTTCGATGGTCAGGATCCGTCACCAAGCATTAGATATAGAAGCGGATCGTGAACCTGATAACAATATTGAGCCGGAGAACTTATCTGACTTTGAGCGCCGTAATTTAAAAGACGCCTTTCAGATTTTAAGTAATGCACAGAAATTTTTGAAATTCCGCTATCAGCCCAATCGGTCGTAAAGGAAGGATATGTTCCACTTTAATCTTAGGAAAAAAGAGGATGCAGACCAGGTAGACTGGCGTGCGATGCTAGACACGAAACGCGAGACCGTGCAGCACGAAACCTTGCAGGCCTTTTATCAGCAAGGATGGGTGTCACCCGATACGCCCGTTTCGCAAGTGCCGTTTGTGGCGCTTGATTTTGAAACAACGGGGCTCGATAGCCAGCAAGATGCGATTGTCAGTATTGGCTTAGTGCCTTTTACTCTCAATCGTATTCGCTGCCAACAGGCACAGCATTGGATTGTGAACCCCAACCGACCACTTGCCGAATCGTCGATTGTCATTCACGGCATCACGCACTCCGACATTGTCAATGCACCGGATTTTTCCCATGTGATTGAGCCATTACTCAGCGCGCTGGCCGGTTCAGTGGTGGTGGTGCATTATCGCCGGATTGAACGCGAGTTTTTGGATCGTGCGATAAAAGAGCGGCTAGGCGAGGGCATTATTTTCCCCATGGTCGATACCATGGAATTAGAAGCCTGGAAGCATCGCACCGGCAAGCGTAGCTTCGCTGACTGGATAGCCCGTCGGCCGCCAGAATCGATTCGCTTGGCTGACAGTCGGCAGCGCTATCAGTTGCCATTTTATCAAAGCCACCATGCGCTTACCGATGCAATTGCCACTGCCGAACTACTACAGGCACAAATTGCACACGACTTCTCGCCAGATACGCCCATTAGTGAGTTATGGCGATAATAAACAAAGACACAATGAACGTTTCTCGTGTGGTTTCCGTATTCGTCGACAAGGCGTATAATTTGCGTGCTACAAGCCAGTGACGGAAAGTAAGAGGAACACAAATGACATTGATCCACGTAGTAGAGGGGCTGGCATTCGGTCTCGGGGTGCTGTTGTTATCATCGTCGGTTGGCTTTGCCTATTGGGGATTGACGCTCAAACCGGAAGAAGCAGAAGACATGACAGCGCGTAAAATTGAGTTGGGTTTTTACGCCGGCGCGTGTCTGGTTTTTACGCTGTTAATCGGGTATTGGTTGAGCGTGTAAGTTCATCGCCTTAAAAAGTGAGCCCAATAAAAAAACCACCGAATCACCGGTGGTTTTTTTGTTCTATCGGCTTGGCATTACCAAACGTCTTTATCGATTTGCTTATCCAGTTTCGGGAATTTGGTACGATCAAAGGTCGGGTTTTTACCCGCACGACGCTGGTCTTCGTAGTCTTTCATCAAGGCGAACGCGACGCCAGACAGCAGCGCAATCGCGACCAAGTTAATCACAGCCATCATCCCCATTGATAAGTCAGCAAAGCTCCAAATCAGTGGCAGATCCATCACCGCGCCCATCAGCACCATTGCGAGCACCGCAATACGATACAACAAGATGGCTTTA
Source organism: Salinivibrio costicola subsp. alcaliphilus (assembly GCF_001996185.1). Classification (NCBI taxonomy): domain Bacteria; kingdom Pseudomonadati; phylum Pseudomonadota; class Gammaproteobacteria; order Vibrionales; family Vibrionaceae; genus Salinivibrio; species Salinivibrio costicola. Next base: position 106,207 of record NZ_MUFR01000001.1, on the reverse strand, counting down.
CGACACTTAAAGATATACTCGATGTTCGACTCGCCATACGAATAGTTGGCAATGATCGAGGTAAAGGCAAACAGCAGAATCGCGATGGCGATAAAGGCAGCGCCCCAATCACCGACTTGGCTGACCAAGGCTTCTTGCGTCAGTGCAATACCTGTCAGGCCGCTCTCAGGCTCAAGCATGCCCGAGATCAAGATAATCGATGCGGTCGCGGTACAAATGACAATGGTATCGACGAAGACACCCAGCATTTGGACGTAGCCCTGCGCGGCAGGATGATTCGGCTTGGTAGTCGCCGTTGCCGCAGCATTAGGGGCTGAACCCATACCTGCTTCGTTTGAGAACAAGCCGCGTTTAATCCCTTGCATCATTGCTTGCGCGATCGCATAGCCCATGGCACCGCCTGCAGCCTGCTCCAAGCCTAATGCGCTTTTGACAATGGTTGTAATCACGGCGGGAAGCTGTTCGATGTTCATGGCAACCACGACCAAAGCAACCAATAAATAAGCCAGTGCCATAAAGGGGACAATCAGCTCTGCAACGCGTGCGACTGAGCGCATGCCGCCAAAAATAACCGGTGCGGTGACCAACGCCAGACCGATACCGACAGCGAGATCATTAAAGCCAAACGCGGTGTCCATGGCTGCGGCAATGGAATTCGATTGCACCCCGTTAAAAGCCAAACCAAAGGCGATAATCAAGCAAATGGCAAATGCAATCCCAAGCCAACGTTGACCCAAGCCTTTTTCGATGTAGTAAGCCGGGCCTCCGCGGTAGGTTTTGTCGTTGTGGTTCACTTTGTACGCTTGCGCGAGAGTGGATTCGACAAAGCTGGTGGCCATACCCACCAGGGCGGTTAGCCACATCCAGAAAATAGCACCCGGGCCACCAAGATACAGCGCCACCGCGACACCTGCCATATTCCCGGTGCCGACACGCGCGGCAAGACTGGTACTGAATGCTTGGAACGACGAGATCCCGCCTGATGCGCCATTACGGCTGTCTGCCATCAGTTTAAACATGTGGCCAAAGTTACGGAATTGAATGAAGCCTGATCGCACCGTGAAGTACAAGCCTAAGCCAATCAAAAGATAAATCAGTACGCTGCCCCAAAGGAGGCCGTTACCTGTATCGACTACGGACACAAATAGATTTTTAAGTAGTTCCATCATTAAACTCTGTTTTGTCTGTTGGGAGACGCCTTGCACGGTTGTTGCTCGGGCCATAACCCGATGATTACCGAATGCGAGGGTCGACAACCACTGTCCTTGTGAGATCGCTGCCATCCATGCAGGTGAGCAACGCGTCACTCGAGAAAGTCATGCATCAAGGCCTGATATGACGAGTGGACGTTGAGTCTGCAACAGCATTTTGAATCCATGCTCGGCTGTTGCCAGAGTGCGCTTTGATTAGCCATGCCGATGTTTCAACGCACCGGTACACTAATTGGAGCACGCCGGATAATACCGATATTTGTGAGACAAAACACTATATGATTAGCGAAGTGTTGGTTTTTTAATCGGTTGCATGTGTTAATAACAGCACTAAAAACTGTAACCAAAATGTAATGCTTTGCAGGCTAATTGCTTGATGTTAAAGCAGTCCAGGTTCAATTGGATAAATAATATAGCGTAAATAATGACTATTTATTCACATTGTTAAGACTGAACAAAATGTGATCGACAGCACGTAATATCAGCAAAATCGAGTGGTAAGCATGCAAGCCATTCGGAAACGCCAACCGTTTTTGTCAGAAAAAGTAGCGGCCGCATGCCTAATTGATTAGGGAGGTGAGTTTTTTTTCGCCAGCAGATCGCGTCTCACCATCTCAATCGCAGATAAAGCGGTATCTGGATCAATGGCATGGTTTTCGAGCAAGTAAATAAGATCGACAGCGAGTTTGACGTCATCAGGGGCGTTTTCTAAGGCGCTTGGTGTCGACGCGTGCGGGTCAGTCATGATACCTCCGAGCTGGATGCAAAATCAGCAAAGTGAATAAGGGCCGCTTGAATGAGTTGTTCGTGCAACGGCACCAAACTGGTGTGCGAGTCATGGTATCCGCCACCAATCACCGCGGCGACCGGAATATCATGCTTGGCACAGCGTGAGAGTACCCCGCTATCGCGTTGATAAATGCCCTCGGTCGATAACGCCAAATAGCCAAGCGCATCGGCTTGGTGGACATCGACCCCCGCATCATAAATCACCATATCAGGGCGGTATTGTGCGAGGGCGAGATCTAACAAGGGCAAAAAAGCGCTGAGATAGTCCTGATCGCCTGTGCCTGTTGGCAGGGGTAAGTCCAAATCGGAGGGCGGTTTGCGTGAGGGAAAATTTTTCTCGCAATGGACAGAAAACGTCACAATATCGGGGTGGTCGGCGGCCAAGGCGGCGGTGCCATCGCCATGATGTACATCACAATCGACAATCATCACCTTATCAATGCCTGGCTGGGTGAGCGCATGGCGGGCGGCAATCATCAAATCATTAAATAAACAAAAGCCGCTGCCAAAGTCGTAGTGCGCATGGTGATAGCCGCCGGTGAGATGAATAGCAAGGCCTGAATCTAGAGCGTGATCGACCGTCAGTGTGGTGCCGCCGAGCGAGGTTAAACTGCGTGCGATCAGTGCGTCGCTCCATGGAAAACCAATCCGACGCATTTTGACTAAAGGGAGATCCCCTGCCAGCAACTGACTGACATACGCGGGATCATGAACAGCATCAATCACTTTTCGAGTGGCCGGGATCGGTTGATGAAATTCAACCGGTAACGCCAGGCGTTGTAACCGCTCAAACAACAATCGGTATTTTTGCAAAGGGTAGCGGTGGCCGTCGGGAAGGGGAAAGTCCGAGTACACCGGATGATAAATCAATGGCAGCACGTATCTCTCCTGGTTGAGCGCTCGGGTTTGATGCTTGGTGTGAGCTGAACGTGAATCACGATTTTTTTTCTCGGTAACTGATCGTGGTTTCGATACGCTCTCGCGCCTTGGTGCAGCGTGCTAGGCGTTGTTCTAAGGCAAGCACTTGTTTTTGGTACTGCTGACGCACCGCGGGGGTCGATGCCATTTCGACGCTGGCATTGGCGTCTCGGAGTTTATCGGCCAGTCGACGCTCCCAATCTTGGTGCTTGGCTAAGTCTTGATAAAGCTCACCAATCGCCTGGCGTCGTGGCCCGCGTTTGGCTTGCTCTTGCTTACGTAACGGCTGTGTCGCCAGTTCACGTTGTAGCGCGGTGATTTGCGATAACAAGGTGTCGCAAATATGGGTCGCACGTGCATCGGTCAGCACCCCTTGTTGGTGATCGCGCTGCATCACTGCCAGCAATCCTTGGGCTTCGTTCACACAGGGTGTGAGCAATTTGCCTTTGCAATGAAAAAGCGTTGTCGCGAATAAAGGCGCGCGGGCTTCGCCACGGCGTCGGTCGACCTCGGCGGCTTGATTGGCCAGTTGCTCAAGGTGTTGGGACATTGCATCGATTTGCGCTTTCATTATGGGTCTCTCAGTCACGCACAGCGGCGACGATAACGGCGATTAAAACCAAGCATCAACGGCCAGTTTACCGGCTAAAATCACCACCGCGGTCACAAAAATAGGTCGAATAAACTGACTGCCAAAACGAATCGCGGAGTGGGCGCCAATAAACGCGCCTAGCATTAAGCATACGCCCATGGTCAGCCCGAGTGCCCAGTTCACATGGCCCAAAAGCGCAAACGCCACCAATGAGGTAATATTACTGGTGAAGTTCATCGCTTTCGCCAGTCCGGAAGAGAGCAAAATATTCATCCGATAGAGCGACATGGTAGACACCGTCCAAAACGCGCCCGTACCCGGACCGGCAACGCCATCATAAAAGCCCAACGACAGGCCTTGGCTCCATTGCTTCATCGGTAGCTTGGAGCAGCGCGCGGGGAGCTGGTTGTTATCTCCCTTAGGGTGGGGATGCCAAACGGTGTAAATCGCTGCCACAAGCACCACCACGGGGATCGCTTTTTCTAACCATTCAGTGCTTAGCACATCAACCAGTAAAGTCCCTGCGGTTGCGCCAATCAAGGTGCCCCAAAACGCGTGTTGCCAAAATAAAGGCGAAAAAAGACGTTTTTTATAATAGGTAAAGGCGGCGGTGCTGGAGGCAAAGGTCGCGGCCAGTTTGTTGGTACCTAACGCCACATGGGGCGGCAAACCCAGTGATAACAGGGCTGGAACAGTCAGCATGCCGCCACCGCCGGCGACGGCATCGATAAAGCCGGCGACAAAAGCAGTCAGCCCTAGGATCACTAAGGTCGAAAGATCAATCAATTCAAGCATAGTCACTCGTTAATTTAAGGTTCGATCACGCGTTTGAATGGCGGCAGCGAGTCGAGTAAAGATTGGCCATATCTGCGGGTGATAATGCGCCGGTCAAGAAGCACTACCTTACCAGAATCTTCCTCTTTGCGCAGTAGACGACCGACTGATTGCACCAGCTTTTTACTCGCTTCTGGGACCGCGATTTGTAAAAACGGATTGCCACCGCAGCGTTCAATGTACTCCGCGTGAGCTTCTTCCACTGGAGAAGTGGGGACCGCAAAGGGAATTTTCGTAATAATGAGATTAGTCAATAAGTTACCGGGCAAATCTAAGCCCTCGGAAAAACTGCCGGTGCCAAAAATTATACTGGTTTTGTCCGCACTGACTGCTTGCTGATGGGCCTTTAATAGCGCCGTGCGTGATTGTGTGCCCTGACAGAGCAGTTGCCAGCCGCGTTGTGTGACCGTTTGCTCAATGGCTTGGGTGACTTGTTTCATCTGCCAATAAGAGGCGAACAATACCAAGGACGCTCGCTCGCCCTCTAGGTGCCCAATAATTTTCTCGCTCAGCGCCGCCGTAAAGGCACTGGCTTGCGGCTCACAAGGCATAGTTGGGATCACCAAGCGCGCTTTATTGGCGTAATCAAATGGCGAGGGTAAGGCTAAATAACGCGAACCGTCGCTTTCACTGAGTCCGACTTGGCGGCAAAAATAGCTAAAGCGATTCAGGGCGCGCAAGGTCGCAGAAAACAGTCCAACCCCGGCGGCGCGAGACCAGAGCATTTGATCCAGACGCCAGCCTACTTCTAAGGGAGAAACATGCACCCAAAGATCCCCCTCGCGCTCACGGCAGGCTTGCACCCAACGGGCAAGCGGTGCGCCTTTATCGGCATTCGGTTGGGCCATTAAGGTCCAGACTTTTTCTAAATTTTCTAACCGTTGGAGGAAAAACGCGGTTTCGGCGAGCGCCGGATCAGCCAGTTTGGCAGAAATGTCATTTTCTTTCAGACGCTCATTGATCAAATCATGGATCTTTCCCAATGCCTGATGGGCTTTTTTGCTCGCGGTTTTAAGCTGTTCACTGGGCGCAATCAGGGCTTCGGGCAGTTCACCGTCGGCAAAGCGATAACAACCGTCGTCGTTGAGCGACAGTTGACTGAGCATGTTTTTTGCCTCGCGTAACCCTGGGATCAGGGTTTGTATCGCCTCGAGTAAGCTATCAACAAAGCGGTGTGCGCGCGTCATATCCGCGGTATTTCCCAACTTGGTAGCGGCTTGGTTCAGCTTTTCTAGCCAACCGACCACGCCGAGCAAACTGGCACTGGCCGCTGAGAAGTCACGCGCCACCGTGGGAAGGTGGTGCGCCTCGTCAATCATATACAGGCACTGCTCTGGCTCGGGCAAGATCACCCCGCCGCCGAGTTCGAGATCGGCGAGCAGCAAGCTGTGATTGACCACCACCACATCGGCTTTATCCATTGCCTCGCGTGCTTTGGCAAAGGGGCAACCACGGTGAGCGGGCAGGCCAGCATGGCAGGTGTGTTTGTCAGAGGAGATCGCTTGCCATAGGTGATCGGCAATCGGTTTGGGCCAGCTGTCGCGGTCGCCATCCCATTTTCCTCGACTCAGGGCAACGTAAAGATCATTCAGCAACAATTGCTCGCTGCGCTTGGGTTTTTGAGCAAATAGCGCCCCTTGGATGCTCTCGGTCTCTGCCACTGCACTCAGCTTGTGTGCACAGCAATAGCGCTGCCGCCCCTTGGCCAAGATAAAATCAAACGGCTTGGGGCAGATACGATGAAAAAACGGGATATCTTTATCGGCGAGCTGCTCTTGCAACGCCACGGTTGCGGTCGACACCACCACTTTTTTATTGTTGTTAAGCGCAAACGGAATCGCGCCCATCAAATACGCCATTGATTTGCCCACCCCAGTGCCGGCCTCGGCCACCAGTAGCCGACGCTTGGGGTCATAATCACCCGCCAAGGTTTTGGCCAGCTCTGCCACTAAATAGTTTTGAGCTTTGCGCGGAATAAAGTGGGGAAGTTGGTCTTGTAGCGTCTGGTAGCACGCGCGAATGTCTGATTTTACGGCAGGGCTGAGCATCAACAGGTCCGAGTAGTAAAGGATAAGCCCCAGTATAACACGGGGAAAAAACGTGAAAACGATCGCGAAATGTAAGTTTTCCTTACAGATATGAGATCTTGGTCACGAATTTAATTTGAACCATTCGCTGCTATCTTGCTGATCTGCCGTTTGATTAACAAAAAGCCGTATTTAAGCTTTTGATTAGTTTTTTATTCTAAAGATTGGATAATAAAAGGCACTAATTAGAATTTTATCTTGCAATATTTTGTTGTTAACTTTCACAAAACCACAATGTGAATAAAAGTTAAACTGTGATCCTTGTTCATTGTTGTTTATTAACTTACTGTTTTATAAAGGATTTTTTCTAAAATGTAATGCGCTTCCAGCCAGTTGACAGAACCACAAATGTTCTGCACGATTAGCCACGAAGTTTCAGTGAACTGGCATTTTGTGCTTTGCAGCGCTTGTTGCACGTAACAGAGTGACAGTCACCATAAAACAGAGTTCCATGAAGGAACTCATAATGACTAAATAGAAAAGGCAGTGGATTAACCATGAAAAAGACTATTCTAGCAATGGCAGTACCAGCTCTGCTGGCTGCTGGCTCAGCATCAGCAAGCATCAACCTATATGACGCAGAAGGCGTTAAAGTCGACGCATCGGGTGCCGCTGAAGTTCAGTACATTCAAGAAATCGGTAACAACCGTGACGGTGCATGGAAGTTGGACGACGGTGACTTTGCAATTAATACTGAAGTTGCAGTATCAGATAAGCTTTCTGTTATCGGTGCAATGGCATTTGAATTTGAAATGAACGATGCCAACAGTAACTATGACAAAAAAGGTATTCCTACAGGAGAAAGTCGCTCGAACGTCGAAAATGACGAGCTTTACGTAGGTTTTAAAGGTGACTGGGGTCAGTTTACTGCCGGTCGTCAATATTTGCTGGATTCTGGCATCACTAAAGATTACGAGCTGTCAGCAAACAGCTTTGGTGCAGACTATGAGCAAGCTGCTCAAGTCGGTAAATACGTGTATGACAACGGTACTTTCTACGGTGCTGCAACCTACACTGATAAGAGCGATGGCATTGACGATGGCAGCCCAGAAGCGATCAACGCTGGTAATTTAGGTGACGACGTACGTGTTTATGAAGCTCGCTTAGGCTATCGTTTCGCAGACGTTGATGCACGTGTTTACTATCAAAAAGCGGATAATGTTAACCGTAATAGCGATGACGACAAAGATGCATACAACTTTGAAATCGAATACGCAGGTATCGAAAACGTTGGTCTAGCAGCATCGATTGGTCGTACCTCTTCAGATATTGGCGGTAGCGATACCGACACAGACTACACCTCAATCGCAGCTGACTACACCATGGGTAAAACTACCTTTGCGGTTGGTTACGATAACAAAGACCAAGAAGGTAACACTTCAGACGTTAACGGTTACTATGCAAACGTGACTTATGCACTGCACAGCAATGCGCATGTATACGCAGAAGTTGGTGACAGTGACGGTGAAAACGAAGACTTCGGCTACGTAGCAGGTATGGAAGTTAAGTTCTAATTGAGCTTAAACCCTATTGCTAAGTTGTAGCACTGATTATAAAAGCCGCCTTAGGGCGGCTTTTTTCGTCTTACCGTTGGAGTGACAATGAAAAAGTTAACAAAAGCCGCATGGATGTTGGGTGCACTGATGGCATCAAGCGCTATCCATGCAGCGGAAATCACCTCCGCCCGTCATATTGAATTTTTGGTGGTGGATGGCAGCAAAGTCAGCTTTGAAAACTGGGCGCCGCAGCAGACCATTGAACTTGCTAATGGCACCCACCAGTTGGTGATGCGCTTTGATGGCGAAGTAAAGCGAGGAAGTAAAGAGGTGATTTTTACCTCGCGTCCGTATTTGTTTGAGCTAGACGTTGATGGCCGCGATGCCACCATCAACATTGATACTAATCTAAGAGTGAAAACCCAGGCGACCAGCTATTTTGATGATAACCCACAATGGCAGGCTGAGTTTGATAATGGCGAGGTAATGCCGTTAGAGGCCGTCGAGCTTAAAGGTGATGGGTTTGGCGCCTATGCCGATATGGAAGCGCTGGTGGCCGAGTACAACCGCGACAACGGTATTATTATCGACCAAGGTGAAAGCAAAAACCTTAACGACGTATTAGTCGAGGTCGACGACCAAGGACAAGCCTCAATTAAAGGCGATGCCTTGTCGCAGCTTAAGCTTTGGTACACCAAAGCCAGCGACCAAGAGCGTAAAACCTTCCGTCGTTGGATCATTGATCAAGATTAAGCGCGTGTTCGGGGGAGGCGTGGTAGTCAGTATCACCCACTTGACAGCTTTACACGGTCAATAAAAAACGCGCCCAGCTGATGCTGGGCGCGTTCCGTTTAAGCCACGGTGAGACAAGCGAAAGTCGACCTGGGCTCACACCGATTTACGGGGGCCCGTTGTCGCGCGGCGAGTGGCCGGATCGTGGTGATAATAGTTTGATGCGCGGCACTGCGGACAGCGCTGCTCCGCGGCATCATTGATTAAATCATCGAGTGGAATGTCACTCTCACAATCGGCACACAATCCGTAAATTTCCAAATCCATGGCACACAAAGCCGCATCGACTTTTTCCAGACGTTCACCGAGGCAACGAATTGCACCAGGCAGGCCTTGGCTTTCTTTGATCAGCTCTGTGACAGTCAGGGTGTCGCAATGCTTGTCCCAGTCTTCACGCAAACGCGTGGTTAAGGTGGCGATCAGCTCGGCACGCTCACGAGTGAGCTTACGCCGCAGCTGCGCAAGAGTATTTGTATCCATGGTCAGTTCGCTTGATTGGCTAAATGACGTTTATCATGACCCAATGCACCAAGTTGTTACCCTGATGTAAATCAATAATCGGATTAAAACCTTACAAAACGTCCGTTTTTAGCGGGGGCAAGCTAGGCTATAGTAACTGCTCACTGATGTTATGTTGTTGTGAGCGTTGTAACTTATGAGTCACGAATTTAAAGAACCTTATAACCTAAAGTATTTTATCGGCTTTTTGTTTGTCTTACTGATCCCCACCTTACCCGCAAGCCTCACTTGGCTCGGGATTGTATTTGGCGGTTAATTACCGCCTTATTCAATACTGCCTCATTTTTCCTCAGCTCGCCCTGTACCCATTGCGGCTGGATCACTACACTGGGGTAAGAGGGTCACTCTGGTGACGCGCAGCAATAAGGGCAAATTGGCTATGCAGTCAAAAGCGGTGCAGTCAAACGCGCCACAGTCAAAAGCGCGACAAACAACACCCGCGCCGCCAGCTCCATCCGTCGCTTGGCGTTGGGCGTGGAACGGTTTGGGTTGGTTTTGGGTCGCACTCGGTGCCGCCGGGGCGTTTTTGCCTGTGTTACCAACAACTCCGTTTTTGTTGCTCGCAAGCGGCTGTTTTATGCGCGGCTCTCCCCGTATCGCCAATTGGCTTCATGCCCATCCAACGTTCGGGCCAATATTGACTGACTGGTACCAACAACGCGCCATCAGCCGGCGGGTCAAAAAGCGGGCAACGGTGATGATCGTGGCCAGTTTCTCATTCTCAATGTACATGGTGCCAGCGCTCTGGTTAAAAGGCATGCTACTGCTTTGTCTGATTGTGCTCTTATGCTGGTTTCTCCGCCTGCCTGAGACGGAATCTGTTGCTGGTACGGCCGAAAATTCATAACATGGCGGTTTGCGTTTTTTACCGATGAGAATTGGCCATGAGCAACGACAACTTGGATGTGATTAAACAAAGCATTCAAACCATTCCTGATTACCCTAAGCCAGGCATCTTATTTCGTGACGTCACCAGCTTGATGGAAGACCCGACCGCCTACCAGGCCACCATTGATGCCCTGGTAGCAAAGTATCGGGATCAAGGCTTTACCAAGGTGATTGGCACCGAATCGCGCGGCTTTTTATTTGGCGCGCCCTTGGCCTTAGCGCTAGCATTGCCATTTGTGCCGGTGCGCAAGCCAGGCAAATTGCCACGGGCGGTGATCAGCGAAAATTACCAGCTAGAATACGGTGAAGATACGCTTGAGATTCACAGTGATGCCATTGATGACGGTGATAAAGTGCTGGTGATCGATGACTTGCTCGCCACCGGTGGCACCATTGAAGCCACGGTCAAATTAGTACGTCGGTTGGGCGGCACCGTGGAACACGCCGGTTTTGTCATTAGCCTACCGGATATTGGCGGTGAGGAAAAACTGACGGCGCTTGGCGTTAGTGTGTACAGTTTGTGCGAGTTTGCCGGCCATTAATGGTGAACACGACGCTGGGCCTTGGGTCATTTATCAGCCACTAGGAAGCCAATTGACATGAGTTATCAAGTTCTTGCACGCAAATGGCGCCCCCATAACTTTGACGCGGTGGCGGGGCAGAGCCATGTGCTGACGGCGCTCGCCAATGCGCTCGATCATGACCGCCTGCACCATGCTTACCTGTTCAGTGGAACGCGGGGAGTGGGCAAAACCACCATCGCACGTATTTTTGCCAAAGGATTAAATTGCGAGCAGGGCGTGTCGTCCTCACCGTGTGGCCAATGCGCCACCTGCCGTGAAATTGATGAAGGGCGTTACGTTGATTTGTTGGAAATTGATGCGGCGTCACGCACCAAGGTAGAAGATACGCGCGAGCTGCTTGATAACGTCCAGTATAAACCCGCACGCGGACGGTATAAGGTGTACCTGATTGATGAGGTCCACATGCTGTCGCGGCATAGTTTTAATGCCTTGCTTAAAACGCTGGAAGAGCCACCCGAGTATGTGAAATTTTTGCTGGCGACCACGGATCCGCAAAAATTGCCGGTGACCATTTTGTCGCGCTGCTTGCAGTTTCATTTAAAACATTTTGACGCCAGTCAGATCCAAACCCAGCTCGATTACATTCTTGGCCAAGAGGGCGTCGAAGCTGACGCGCGCGCGCTGATGCTACTGTCACGTGCGGCAGAAGGCAGTATGCGCGATGCGCTGAGCTTAACCGATCAAGCGCTTGCGCTCGGTAACGGTCAGATTAGCACCCGCGCAGTAGCAGAAATGCTAGGGACCTTAAGCAGTGACAATGCGTTGTTGTTACTGGAAGCATTAGTAAATCAAGATGCAGTTGAGCTGATGAATGGGCTGGCGCAGATTGCACAAATTGGCGTCGAATGGGATGGGTTGCTTAAAGAGCTCGCAGGCCAGCTTCATCAAATTGCGTTGGCGCAAACACTGCCACAAACCCGCGATGATGCAGAGGGTGATCACGCGCGCATACAGGCTTTAGCGTCGCGCTTAACGCCGCAAGATGTACAGCTATGTTACCAAATAGCGCTGCAGGGGCGACAAGATTTACCCTATGCCCCCGATGGACGTGCGGGGCTAGAGATGGTATTGCTGCGGATGTTGGCGTTCCAGCCGGTTAAAACGGTGCCTTATGAGCCGGTGACTATTGCCGTGCCCGAACACGCCCCAACGTCGTCGCAGGCGCAGCCAAGCGCCTCAAGTATGGCGTCAGGCGCCCAGCCCAAAGCGGCGAGCGAAAACCCTGATCCAACTCAAGCAATTAGCGCATTAAAAGCGCAAGTTGCCGCGTCGGAGCGCCGTGGGCCTGCCTCATCCGAATCATCTATCTCGGCGACACCCTCTGCGCCTGACACTAGGCCGGCCGATCCGATCGCATTTGTGCCTGATCACGCTTCGTCGGCGGCTGATCACGATGACAGCACTCCGATATCGCCTGCATCAGCTCCCGCGACAGACGCGACGCCAGCAACGGACGCATCAGACGTGCCAGCCAGTGAGGCACCCGCGTCTGCGGCATCGAGTTTGATTCAAGCCCGCAACCAGCTGCGTAGCAGGATGAAGCGACAAACGAGTCAGACAGAGTCTGGCGCAAAAAAGGCGAGACAGACACCGGCCAAGAATGATGCATTATCTGTGTTGGATCGCGTTGCGACCGCTGCAGAATCGACATCGCCTGTGTCTGACGCCAACTCAGTCGCGACCTCCACTGCAACGCCATCTGAGCCGGTGCCCGCACGGCAACGCGACACATCATTGGCGGCGACGGAGCCTTATCAATGGCGTCCTTCTCAGCCCCAAGCCAAGGCGCCAGCCACCGCGTCGCCGTTGACGCCAAAGGCGCTCAAACAAGCGCTTGAGCATGAGAAAACGCCAGCAATGCGCGACAAGTTGGTGCAGGAGACCAACCAACAAGATCCTTGGTGTGCGTTGGCCGATAGCCTTGAGGTCGAGCGGCTGGTGAAACAAATGGCGCTCAATGCCGCTATGGTGCGTGAAGGCGACCAGGTTCGGCTGACATTAAGGCCTGATCAATCACATCTGAATACCGAAAAAGCGCAGCAACAATTAACGCAGGCCTTGACGACGGCCTTGGGCGCCCCCATAACCTTGGAGGTACAGCTCGGCACGTCGGGAATCACACCGTTAGAGCGGCGCGAGCAACGCTATCAACAAAAATTAGCGCAGGCGACACACAGCCTGCATAATGATCCGAATGTCACTTTTATGCTTCAACGTTTTGCGGCGGAGTTAGAAGAAGACAGCATTCGACCAATTTAAGACACCTAACCAAGAGAGAGAATTATGTTTGGTAAAGGCGGAATGGGCAACATGATGAAGCAGGCGCAGCAAATGCAAGAGCGCATGCAAAAAGTACAAGAAGAAATTGCCAGCATGGAAGTGACAGGCGAAGCGGGCGCAGGCATGGTGAAAGTGACCATGACAGGCAGCCATAGCATCCGTCGTGTCGACATCGATGATAGCTTGATGGAAGACGATAAAGACATGCTGGAAGACTTGATTGCAGCCGCATTCAACGATGCTGCACGTCGTGTTGAAGAGCAACAGAAAGAAAAAATGGCAGACGTGACAGGCGGTATGCAGTTACCACCGGGCATGAAAATGCCGTTTTAATCTATGCGCACCAGCCAGTTACTTGAACAGCTGATGGACTCGCTGCGTTGTTTACCTGGGGTGGGTCCCAAGTCGGCGCAGCGAATGGCGTATCATCTTTTGCAACGTAATCGCCAAGGGGGGCTTGCCTTGGCGCAGTCACTGAGCACGGCAATGACCGACATTGGCCACTGCAGCCAGTGCCGGACATTTACAGAGCAAGACGTGTGTGTCATTTGTGATAACCCGAAACGACAAGCAACCGGACTGATTTGTGTGGTTGAAAGCCCGGCCGATATTGCCGCCGTTGAAGCGACCGGCCAATATGCTGGGCGCTATTTTGTCTTAATGGGGCACTTGTCGCCATTAGATGGGATTGGGCCGGCAGATATCGGTTTAGACGTTTTGGAAAAGCGCTTGCAAAGTGAACCGATTGAAGAGCTTATTCTGGCGACCAATCCTACGGTAGAAGGGGAAGCCACGGCGCAGTACATCGCCGAGCTTTGCCAAGAACACCAAGTGGGCGCGAGCCGTATCGCCCATGGTGTTCCCATGGGTGGTGAGCTTGAATTGGTGGATGGCACCACGCTGTCGCACTCCATTATTGGCCGCCAACAGCTTAAATATCGCTAACGGCGTCAATATCGCTAACCGCTTATCAAGCCTAACCGCCCGGTTAGGCTTTCTTTTTCTCAACTGATGTTTATTTGACCAGTCACACCTTGAAAGCGACTGATGTGGCCCTTATATCCTGGGGTACTGAATATGAATTCTTCGTGACGTGGGTCGATTACCCACTCAGCCTTTAAACATCATAGTGTTAGGTAGATTGACATGAGCGTGAAAACCCCAGAAAAACACCAGTTTGGTTCAGATACCTCCAAATTGCTGCAGTTGATGATCCATTCTCTCTACTCAAACAAAGAGATCTTTCTTCGAGAGCTGGTCTCAAACGCGTCGGACGCCGCGGATAAGCTGCGCTTTAAAGCGCTATCAGCGCCTGAGCTGTATGAAAACGACGGTGATCTGCGTGTTCGTCTGTCTTTTGATAGCGAAGCCGGCACACTCACTGTGTCTGACAATGGCATCGGCATGAGCCGTGACGATGTTATTGCCAATCTCGGCACCATCGCCAAATCAGGCACCGAAGAGTTTTTAAAACAACTGAACGAAGACCAAAGCAAAGATTCCAACTTGATTGGCCAGTTCGGAGTCGGTTTTTACTCCGCCTTTATTGTCGCGGATAAAGTGACGGTACGTACCCGTGCTGCAGGACTTGGGGCTGACGAAGCGGTGCAATGGGAATCAACCGGTGAAGGTGAATATACACTTGAGCCTGTTAGTAAAGCGGAACGTGGCACCGATATTACGCTGTACCTCAAAGACGATGAGAAAGAGTTCCTTAACGACTGGCGCCTGCGTGAAGTGATCGGTAAATATTCGGATCACATCGGTATTCCGGTTGAAATGTGGACACAAGAGAAAGACGAGGAAGGCAACGAGACTGGCGAAGGCAAATGGGAGCAAGTGAACAAAGCGCAAGCGCTATGGACCCGTGCCAAGTCCGATATCTCTGCTGAGGAATATAAAGAATTCTATAAGCATGTTTCGCATGATTTTGCAGAGCCGCTAACCTGGAGCCATAACCGGGTTGAAGGTAAAAATGATTACACCAGTTTGTTGTATATCCCCTCTAAGGCGCCGTGGGATCTTTACAACCGCGAGCACAAACATGGACTGAAACTCTATGTACAGCGCGTGTTCATCATGGATGATGCGTCACAATTTATGCCAAGCTACTTGCGCTTTGTACGTGGTTTGATTGATTCTAACGATTTGCCGCTCAACGTATCGCGCGAGATCTTACAAGATAACAAGATCACTCAATCGCTGCGGGGGGCGTGCACCAAGCGTGTTCTGTCGATGCTAGAAAAATTGGCCAAAAATGATGCCGACAAGTATCAAACATTTTGGCGTGAGTTTGGCTTGGTGATGAAAGAAGGCCCAGCGGAAGATTTCAGCAATAAAGAAAAAATTGCTGGCTTGCTGCGTTTTGCTTCAACCCACGAAGACAGCGCTGAGCAAACCGTGTCGTTGGCCGACTATGTGTCGCGCATGAAAGAAGAGCAAGACAAGATTTACTACATCACGGCAGATAGCTATAACGCCGCGAAACACAGCCCACACTTGGAGCAGTTTAAAGCCAAAGGCATTGAAGTGATCTTGATGTACGATCGCATCGATGAATGGCTGATGAGCTACCTGACCGAGTTCGATGGCAAATCGTTCCAAGCGATCACCAAAGCGGATCTCGACCTCAGTCAATTCGACGATGAAGAGGCAAAAGCAGAGCGCGAAGAAACCGAAAAAGCGTTTGAATCTGTGGTTGAGCGGGTGAAATCTCACCTAGGTGAGCGGGTGAAAGATGTGCGCACCACGTTTAAGCTTTCAGACACCCCAGCTGTGGTTGTGACTGATCAGTTTGAAATGGGCACACAAATGGCGAAGTTGCTAGAAGCCGCTGGCCAGCAAGCGCCTGATGTGAAATACATTTTTGAGCTAAACCCAGAGCATGATCTCATCAAGCGCATGGCGGATGAAAGCGACGAGCAAAAATTTGGTACTTGGGTAGAAATGTTGCTCGGCCAAGCGATGTTGGCAGAGAAGGGCAGCATGGATGATCCGTCAGAGTTCTTGGCGTCGGTCAATCAACTTCTGACCAAGGTATAATCGACACAGGTCGAGTCAATCAACATACTCAGTGACGAACGACAAGCCCGGCCGGATGCCGGGCTTGATAGCGTTTGGCTAAGCGTGTATGTTTCGGGTCTTTGCGGCGATAGACGCAGTTTAACGAAACCTAAATAATCATAAAGGGGATCACTATGCGCATCATTCTTTTGGGTGCACCGGGCGCGGGTAAAGGGACGCAAGCGCAGTTCATCATGGAAAAATACGGGATTCCGCAAATTTCTACCGGTGACATGTTGCGCGCCGCGATTAAAGCGGGCACTGAGCTTGGTTTAAAAGCCAAAGCAGTTATTGATGCGGGCGAATTGGTGTCTGACGACATTATTCTTGGCCTAGTTAAAGAGCGTATCTCGCAAGATGATTGTGCCAACGGCTTCTTGCTAGATGGGTTCCCACGTACGATTCCGCAAGCGGATGGCCTTAAAGAGATCGGTATCGCGATCGATTACGTACTCGAATTCGACGTTCCGGACGACGTTATCGTAGAGCGTATGAGTGGTCGCCGTGCTCATCTGGCCTCT
This sequence comes from Salinivibrio costicola subsp. alcaliphilus, assembly GCF_001996185.1. Classification (NCBI taxonomy): domain Bacteria; kingdom Pseudomonadati; phylum Pseudomonadota; class Gammaproteobacteria; order Vibrionales; family Vibrionaceae; genus Salinivibrio; species Salinivibrio costicola. The sequence continues at coordinate 89,633 of NZ_MUFR01000001.1, read as the reverse complement.
GGTCGCACCTATCACCTAGTTTATAACCCACCGAAAGAGGAAGGGAAAGACGACGTGACGGGCGAGCCGCTGGTGGTGCGTGATGATGATAAAGAAGAGACAGTGCGTGCGCGTCTAAACGTGTATCACAATCAAACGGCACCACTGATTGCGTACTATAAAAAAGAAGCCGATGCCGGCAATACCCAGTTTGTCACTTTTGACGGCACCCAAGCGGTTGAGCAGGTTAGCACCGAGATTCAAAAAGTACTCGGCTAATCAGCGCCACGCCCGATGCGGTGTAACCCTATGACGTCATCGGTATGACGGATAGCAGAAACCGGAGCAGACGATTAGTCGCTCCGGTTTTTTTATGGCAAGCTGCATGTCACTCATTACTATTATTCGCTCTTTGACTGAGCCGATGCCAAGGACAACCATCATGACAGAAAATAAACACCAAGTTGGCGTGCTATTGGTCAACTTGGGGACGCCAGATGAACCGACGCCCGCCGCGGTAAAGCGCTTTCTCTCTGAGTTTTTGCATGATCACCGAGTGGTCGATTTAACCCGCTGGTTATGGTGCCCATTATTGCACGGCGTGATTTTGCCGGTACGGTCACCCAAGGTCGCCAAACTGTATCAAAGTGTATGGATGGAGGAAGGCTCACCGTTAATGGTGTATGCCAAACGTCAGCGTGATGCGTTAGCAAAACAAGTAGATATGCCAGTTGCGTTGGGAATGACGTATGGGACACCGTCAATCATCCAGGGCATTGAGACGCTGGAGCAACAAGGCTGTGAAAAGGTTCTAATCGTACCGCTTTACCCACAATACTCGGCCACCACCACGGCGGCGGTCTTTGATAAGGTAGCCAAATCACTCAAAGGGCGACCATGTATTCCCGAATTGCGCTATGTGCATCATTATCACGATCACCCTGCTTATCAATCCGCGTTGGCGGCGTCGGTGAAACGCCACTGGGAGCAGCATGGAAAAGGGGATCGCTTGTTATGTTCGTATCATGGGATCCCGCAGCGTTTTGCCGATAATGGCGACCCGTACCCGCAGCATTGCCAGCAGACCACCGCGTTGCTCCAAGCCGAATTAGGTTTGCCAGATGATGCCATTATGATGAGTTATCAATCACGGTTTGGCCGTGAAGAGTGGCTGAAGCCTTACACCGATAAAACCTTGGAAGGGTTGCCAGCCCAGGGGGTCAAAACGTTAGATATCATGACTCCCGCGTTCTCATCTGACTGCTTGGAAACCTTAGAAGAAATCGCCGGGGAGTGTCGTGATATCTTCTTAGAAGCCGGTGGCGAAGCCTTTCGTTTTATTCCATGCTTAAACGATGACAAGGCCCACATTGATTTACTTGCCGCGCTGGTGGCAGACCATACGCAAGGCTGGTAGGCAAGAAAATTCGTAGGCCAGACGCTACGCAAGCGCAAATTCTGTGATAGAATTCGCGCCTTCCTTCCATTAGCCAAGTTACACGAACCATGAAATTTCCAGGACAACGTAAGTCTAAACACTACTTTCCGGTTCATGCCCGGGATCCTTTGCTCAACCCTGCCACGGACCGCGGCTTTAAGCGCCCCCATGTCATCGGCATTGACCAAACTTTGGTCGATATAGAAGCGAAAGTAAGTGATGAGTTTCTGGAACGTTATGGTTTAAGCAAGGGCCACTCATTGGTGATTGATGATGAGCGTGCCGAAGCCTTGTATCAAGAGCTAAAAGATAACAACTTGGTGACGCATGAGTTTGCCGGCGGCACCATTGGCAATACCTTACACAATTATTCCGCATTGGCTGACGATCAGTCGATCTTGCTAGGGGTAATGAGCCAGGATATTCGTATTGGTAGTTATTCTTATCGGTATTTGTGTAACACCTCCAGCCGGATGGATCTGAACTACCTGCAACCGGTTCAAGGCCCGATTGGTCGTTGCTATGCGCTGATTGGCGATTGCGGTGAGCGTACGTTTGCCATCAACGAAGGCTTGATGAACCAACTCCATCCTGATTCGATTCCTGAGCATATCTTTGAAAACGCCTCGGCGTTGGTACTGACTGTGTACTTGGTCCGTTGTAAAGAAGGCGATCCGATGCCAGATGCGACCATGCGTGCGATCAAATATGCCAAAAAGCATAATGTGCCGGTAGTCATGACATTGGGCACCAAATATGTGATTGAACAAAATCCACAGTGGTGGCGCGATTTTCTCGCTGAACACGTCAGTGTGGTTGCCATGAACGAAGATGAAGGCGAGGCGTTGACCGGAGAAAGTGATCCGCTGTTGGCGGCTGACGCGACGCTACAATGGGTGGACATGGTGCTTTGCACCGCAGGCCCGATTGGCCTATACATGGCCGGCTACAGTGAAGACAAAGCCAAACGTGAAACGTCGCTACCGCTGCTACCTGGTGCGATTCCTGAGTTCAATATGTATGAGTTCAGCCGTCCAATGATCAAAGCCGATTGCGAAAACCCAATAAAAGTGTATTCGCATATTGCCCCTTATATGGGTGGACCGGAACGGATTAAAAATACCAATGGCGCGGGTGACGGTGCACTCTCTGCGTTGCTGCATGATATGTCAGCCAACCGTTACCACCGTGACAATGTGCCTAACTCGCGTAAACACCAGTATCCATTTTTGACCTACTCGTCTTTCTCTCAGGTGTGTAAATACGCCAACCGTGTGAGCTATGAGGTATTGGCGCAGCACTCACCACGTCTTTCTCGCGGGTTGCCAGAACGTGAAGATAGCCTGGAAGAAGCCTACTGGGAACGCTAAGGCGAGAGGCTTTGAATGCGAATAAAAAAACCGCCAATTTGGCGGTTTTTTATTGCGAGGATAAGGGCGGTGTTATTGATACGCCTTTTCATGGACAGTGCGTACGGCGCGGCCAGAGGGATCGGCTTGGTTTTTGAAAGACTCATCCCACTCAATGGCTTTGGCACTTGAGCAAGCAATTGATGGGCCGCCTGGAACGCATTTCGCCGCATCGTCGAGCGGGAAAAGCTCTGCGAAGATTTCACGATACATATACGCTTCTTTGGTGGTCGGCGTGTTGTATGGAAAGCGAAATTCAGCGGTGGCTAACTGCTGGTCGCTGACCTTTTCGTCGGCAATGGTTTTTAAGGTATCAATCCAGCCATAGCCAACCCCATCGCTAAACTGCTCTTTTTGTCGCCATGCCACTGATTCAGGCAGTAAATCGCCAAAGCACTCACGAATGATGTGTTTTTCCATTTTACCGTTACCGCACATTTTATCGTCCGGTTTGATTTGCATCGCCACTTCCAAAAATGCTTTATCGAGGAAAGGCACACGGGCTTCCACCCCCCAGGCGGCCATCGATTTGTTGGCGCGGGCACAATCGAACATGTTTAGCGCGAGCAGTTTACGCACGGTTTCCTCGTGGAATTCTTGTGCGTTGGGCGCTTTGTGGAAATACAAATATCCGCCAAAAACTTCATCGGCGCCTTCACCGGAGAGCACCATTTTGATCCCCATCGCGCGAATTTTGCGTGACATCAAATACATAGGTGTAGAGGCGCGAATAGTCGTCACATCATAGGTTTCAATGTGATAAATCACATCGCGAATGGCGTCTAGCCCTTCTTGAATGCTGTAAGTGAATTCGTGATGAACAGTCCCTAGATGATCGGCAACCTCTTTGGCTGCTTTTAAGTCAGGCGCGCCCTCAAGACCAATCGCAAATGAGTGCAAACGCGGCCACCAAGCCTGGCTTTGGTCATCATCTTCAACGCGGTTCGCCGCAAACTGTTTGGTGATCGCAGAGATCACGGAAGAATCGAGCCCGCCAGAGAGTAATACGCCATACGGCACATCGGTCATGAGCTGACGATGTACGGCACTTTCTAACGCCTCTTTGAGCGCGGCTTTATCGGTGCGGTTGTCTTTGACGGCATCATAGTCCATCCAATCGCGCTTATAGTAGCGGACAGGCTCACCCTGTTTACTCCATAAAAAGTGACCAGGAGGGAATTCGCTGATGGTTTTACATACCGGTGTCAGTGCTTTCATTTCTGACGCTACATAATAGTTACCGTGCTCATCATGGCCGTGATACAGCGGAATAATGCCAATATGATCGCGGCCAATCAAGTAGGCATCTTGCTCTTCATCGTACAAAATAAAGGCAAAAATACCGTTTAAGTAATCCAGCAGCTCAGCGCCTTTTTCTTGGTATAACGCCAAAATAATTTCGCAATCTGATTCTGTTTGGAACGGATAATCCGCCGCGAATTCGGCACGAAGCTCTTTGTGATTGTAGATCTCACCGTTCACTGCCAAAGCTTGGGTTTGTTGTGGGTTATAAAGTGGCTGTGCACCACTGTTAAGATCGACAATCGCAAGGCGCTCATGGACCAAAATAGCTTTATCTGATGAATAGATCCCCGACCAGTCAGGCCCTCGATGGCGCATGGTTTTTGACATTTTGAGCGCAACGTCACGCAATTGTTGCGGATCGGTTTTAATGTCGAGCGCTCCAAAGATTGAACACATAATTTTCCTCTCCATAGTGTTGATTGATGTGCTGTGGCAGCCATGTGCTGTGGCAGTCATATGGTGCCAACGTGGTGGCCACAATGTAGAGACACTGTGCCTTGGGGAGAGGAAATGCACAAGCAGGTAAAACAAATTCGTTATCTAAATCGTGCCAGTGATGAATATTATTTAAAAATAACGATAAATAGTGAATGAAAACTAAAAATAGCACAGATAACATACAAAAACGCACAAGAAGCGTCAGCGTCTTGTGCGTCATAAGGGAGAAAACAGCGATAAAACGGCGCTAGTCAGCCGATGACGAAAAGCGCTCTCGCACATGGCGGGCAAAGCCACTGCCTGCTTCTTGGTAGATATTAAAGGCTTCGTCCACACCCAGAGCCTTAAGTTGCTCCAACTCATCTTGGTACTTAGCAATCGCGGCCACTTTGCCCTTAAAGGGCGTTTGCCGGATTTCTTCCAGTGCCAGTGTATTGGCTTGGCTATTGGGCATCGCAAGTAAAATCAGTGATACGTTGCCATTTGAGACCGCTCGGGACCAAAAGTCGGGGTCGGTGGCATCACCCAGGATCACCTGCCGTCCTTCTTGCTGGTGGTGAGCGACGGATTCCTCTCGGGTATCAATCCCCACGATGGGCTGCTGGTGAGTGGTGGCCAATTCATCGTAGGCGCCCGTGCCGATACGCCCCATCCCCAATACCAATATGCTGGCGTCACCGAGATTAATGGGTTGTTCACTGGTATGAAGTTTATCTGGAGCACGCTCGGGTAACCAGCGCGAGGCCCATGTATACAACGCGTTACTAAAGGTATTCAGCGGCGCAGAGAAGATAAAGCTGAGCGAGACCGCGATCGCAATAGAGACAAGAATCGGCCCAGGCATTAATCCGGTTTGGTACGCCAGTCCACCGACAATGAGACCAAATTCACTGAAGTTGAACAAGGTAAGGGAGGTAAACAGCGCGGTGCGCACACGATAGCGAAAACCACTAACGACCCAATAATACAAAATGCCTTTTATCGGCAGCAGCAACATTAAAATCAACGCAAAACTAAAACTTTGCCAAGTAGGTTGCTCGGATAAGCCAATATTGAGGAAAAAGCAGATTAAGAATAACTCTTTAATATTAAATAGAGATTTAGCCATTTCTGATGCGCGGGGATGACTGGCGAGTAACATTCCCAAGATGAGTGCGCCCAAATCAGGCTTAATCCCGACCGCGCCAAATAGCCCGGCGCCAGCAACCAGTGCAAGGAAAATAGCGTAGAGTACCAGCATTTCCCCATGGCCTGCCTTATCGAGTAGCTTGCCGAGTACGGGCTTGAGCAGAGGCAAAGCGAATAACAATAATGCGGTCAAATCAGGTGTTTTTCCTGAGGTGGCTGTCAAAAAGATCACCGCGAAGATGTCTTGCATGATCAGCATGCCAATCGCCAAGGTACCATACGTCGCGTTGAGTTCGCCTTTATCTTGTAAGGCTTTAATCGCAAAAACGGTGCTAGAAAAAGATAACGCAAAACCGAGTAGCAGCATCTCTGACAGGCCCATGCTTGATAGCATGGGAAGACTCAAGGCTTTCAGGCCCATTAGCGCTAAGGTAAAAAAGCCGGTTGTCAGCACATTGTGCGCGGTAGCTCCAAACCAAATTTCTTTAGCAAACAGCGTTTTGACATCGAGCTTTAACCCAATTGTAAAAAGGAGAAGGGTGACCCCTAGTTCGGCCAGCTGGGTGATCACGGGGGTGGATTGATACCCCATTGCATGGAGAGCAAAACCGGCAAGCAGAAAGCCAACTAAGGGGGGAAGGTGGCAGCGCATTAATATGTAGCCACTAACAAAAGCGGTTGAGATAAAAACCAGTTCCATATTTTATACTTATTCCAGAGTTGAATGAGACAACGTCTTGTCTGTCACGTGGCTATAATGTACACGTTTTGTGGTCAATCTGTGAATGTAAAATAGTCACTAACTTGGCCGATGAGGGATAGATGTGAAAAGGGGAGAAAAACGGGCTTACAGAGGAGCAAGCCCGATAGCATTATTCTTCGAGTAACTGTTGAAGGAGTTCACCGTTTAGCATCGCACGCTTGACTAAAGCAAACGCCGCCATGGTTGGCTGAGTTTGTAAATCCGCGCTAACGATTGCCAGTTTTTGGTGGAAGCTTGGCAGTGACTGGTTTTCTACACAGCGCTCAATGGCGGGGAATACCACACTTTTGGCGGCGGTGATCTTACCCGCAATGACGACCAGCTGTGGGTTAAACAGGTTGACCGTCATCGCGATCGCTTTACCCAAATGATTACCGACTTTGACTAAGACTTGACGAGCCAGCTCATCGCCTTGCTCGGCGGCTTGGCAAATGGCCTCGATGGTTAACGTTTGATCGTGCGTTAGGCTGCTGGGATGACCTTGAGCCAATAATTGCTGCGCATGCTCAATGATGGCCTCGTTTGATGCGACGGTTTCCAGGCAGCCAAAGTTACCACATTGGCATTTTTTACCGAGAGGGTCGATTTGAACATGGCCGAGTTCACCCACATTCCGGTTGTGACCGAGAAAAATCTGGCCATTGACGATAATCCCTGCCCCGGTTCCGTGATGCACACTGACCAGCATTGAATCGTAGTAGTCTTGACTGGCGCCAAAGTAGTGCTCAGCGAGTGCTTGTCCTCGAATATCGTTGCCAACAAAGGCTTGCACGCCAAATTCATCGCGCAGTGTATCGGCGAGCGCGAGTTGCTGAATATTAATATTGGGCATGTACTCGACCACACCAGAATCTGGGTCGACCAAACCTGGCATCACAACCGAAATGGCAATGAGCTCTCTAATGGCATGTTGGTGAGTATCAATAAATTGGCTCACGATATCGATTAAGCCTTTGACCAACTGATCTTGATCTTGGTAATGAAAGGTTTCACCGTGCTCAGCCAGTGAGGCGCCGCTTAAGTCATACAAAGATAGCTCAATAAAATGACGCCCCAATCGCACGGCAAGCGTATGAAAAGGGGCGCACTCGGTGGTCAGTGAAATGGCGCGACGTCCACCGGTTGAGGCCTGTTGTGCCACTTCTTTGATCAGGCCTCTTTCCAAGAGTTGGCGGGTTATTTTTGTCACACTTGCAGGAGCCAGTCGACTCACATCAGCAATTTGTATGCGTGAAATAGGCCCTTGTTGATCAATGAGTCGATAAACGGCTGCGCCGTTCAATTGCTTTACGAGATCGACATTCCCAATTTTTCCGCCAGTCATAGGTGTCCTAGCTGTGTAAATAGTGCCCGTTTACGATCGTTGCTTGAATGTTGATTGAACGGTCAAAAATGGCAAGATTCGCGACTTTTCCGGGACGAATACTGCCATAATGCTGATCAATGCCCATTGCGCGAGCAGGATAGAGCGTCGCCATCCGCAAGGCTTCATCCAAGGCGATCCCTACATGCTCAACACTGTTATGCACCGCTCGGTCCATCGTCAATGCTGAGCCGCCAAGTGTACCATTTTCATCAACACACTTACCGTCGCGGTAATATACTTTCTTACCTACAAAAATAAAGTGATCCATGTCGGCTCCTGCTGGTGCGACTGCATCGGTAACCAACACTAATTTATCCCTTTTTACTTGGTGCGCGAGTCGAATATTGGCATATGACACATGAAAGCCATCAGCAATCACGCCGGTATAAACATCGGGAGTATCATAAATCGCACCGACCATCCCAGGCTCGCGCCCTGTGATCGATGTCATGGCATTAAACAGGTGCGTAGCAAAGCCGATACCATTGGCGAAGCCCTCTCTCGCTTCAGCGTAGGTCGCATTGGTATGTCCTGCCGAGACAATAATCCCTGCCTTTGTCAGCGCCTGGATATGGGCGCGGGGGGTGAGCTCGGGCGCGACAGTAACTTTTGTAATGACGTCTGCGTTATCGCATAAGTATGCAATCATGTCATCGCTACTTGGGCGAATATAATCAGCGCTATGAATTCCTTTTTTTTGAGTATTTAAATAAGGTCCTTCTAAATGCAACCCAACTGCTTGATGCGGGTGCTTGGCTTTATGGTCCCGCATTGCCGCGACAGCGGCTTTCATATCGGCATCAGAGCTGGTGATCAGGGTAGGCAGGAAATTAGTGCAACCTGATTTAAGATTCGCTTGGTGCATGGTATCGATGGTTTCGGACGTAATGTCATCATTAAACATCACGCCGCCACAGCCATTCAGCTGCAGATCAATAAAACCAGGGCTAACCATCGCACCTTCTAGACTGCGTGTTTCAATGTCAGTGGAAAGCGCATGTTGTGGGCACACGTCTGCAATCAGGCCTTCCCGAATGACGATGGCATGATTATCAAGTACCTCATGGCCAGTAAAAATCCGGCAGTGGGTTAGGGCATACATGCTTAAATTCCTTATAAATGATGGATATTTTGGGCTTCAAGCTCTTGAAAGTACTTGACCGTTTTGACTTTTAGCTCTGCGGTTGAGGGCGAATCGCACACAATCATGGCCTTGGGATGAAGCTGCAGTGCCGAGACGGTCCAAAGATGATTGACTGACCCTTCCACCGCCGCTTCGAGCGCTTGCGCTTTATTGGCACCAGTAACCAGAATCATGACTTCTTCGGCATCGAGTAGCGTACCAACACCAATGGTGAGCGCGTGTTTTGGCACTTGATTGATATCATTATCAAAGAAGCGAGAGTTTGCCACACGCGTGTCTTCGGTCAAGGTTTTGATCCGAGTTCGTGATGCTAGCGAAGAGGCCGGTTCATTAAATGCAATGTGGCCATCGTTACCCACACCGCCCATAAAGAGATGAATTTTGCCGTAGGCTTTGATTTTTTCTTCATAGCGTTGGCATTCCGCCTCGATATCGGTCGCATTTCCATCAAGCAGGTTGATGTTTTTTTCCTGAATATCAATGTGGTTAAAGAAGTTTTCATACATAAAGGTACGATAGGCCTGCGGATGATTGGCCGGGATACCACAGTATTCGTCCATATTGAATGTCACCACATGTTCAAAGCTGATTTCGCCTTTTTTATGAAGTTTAATCAATTGGTTGTAGGTATTCAGTGGGGTGCCACCGGTCGGCAAACCTAACACAAAAGGGTGGTCTGTGGTTGGGGCAAACTGGTTAATGGTATCGACGATGTAACGCGCCGACCAAAGACCAACTTGCTGGCTGGTTTGTAAAGGAATGAGTCGCATGAGTCACCTCGGTAATCGGTTCCGGAATCTAGGCTCTAGCATAACGGATATGTGCATTTATTTTCATCATAAAATAAGTTTTATGATCAGGCTAACAACTTTCTTCTGTTTTGGGGTTATTCGGTGATGATTCTCACAAATAGCACGGGTTTAATTTGCGAAGCGAATTTATTGCCATAAACTGCAAGTGAGTAACATTGCTTTACAAAAGAAGTGATTTAATAAAAAGTCCTTGAGTGAATGCTCAAGTGGTGGTTCCAGCAAAGGCGCATAGACGCACAATTGCTGAACACAGAAAAATACACAGGGGGAACGACGGTGAATATTCTTGGTTATGCACAACGTATAGGTCGTGCGCTGATGGTGCCGGTAGCAGTACTACCTGCAGCTGCGATCTTAATGGGGGTCGGCTATTGGCTGGATCCAACCGGTTGGGGCGCAAATAACGCCCTTGCTGCTTTTATGATTAAGTCAGGCGCGGCGATCATTGATAACATGTCCGTCTTATTTGCCATTGGTGTGGCATATGGGATGTCAAAAGATAAAGACGGTGCGGCGGCACTAGCGGGCTTTGTTGGCTTTATGGTGATCACCACGTTATGTGCCCCAGGCGCGGTTAGCCAAATTGGTTTAATCGATATTTCTCTGGGTAACAATGAGTTAGCGTTTAGCAAAATCAATAACCAGTTTATCGGTATCTTGATTGGTGTGGTATCGGCTGAGCTTTATAATCGCTATAGCGGCGTTGAGCTGCCAAAAGCGTTGGCCTTCTTTAGTGGTAAACGCTTGGTACCTATCCTGGTATCTGTGGTGGCTATCGCCATTTCGTTTGTACTGATGTTTGTCTGGCCTGTGGTGTTTGGTGGCCTGGTTCACTTCGGTGAAAGCATTACCAACTTAGGCGCCGCCGGTGCGGGTATTTACGGCTTCTTTAACCGCCTGCTTATTCCAGTCGGGCTGCATCATGCGCTGAATGCGGTATTCTGGTTCGATACCGTCGGGATAAATGACTTGGGTCGTTTCTGGCTCGGTGCGCAAGGCCTAGAATCTGGTGAGGCGATTAAAGGCACTACAGGCATGTATATGGCCGGTTTCTTCCCCGTGATGATGTTTGGCCTACCGGGTGCAGCGTTGGCTATGTATCACACCGCTCGCCCAGAGAATAAAGCACGTGTGGCATCGATCATGATTGCTGCAGGCTTTGCGTCTTTCTTTACCGGGGTGACTGAACCGCTTGAGTTTGCCTTCCTGTTCGTCGCGCCAGTGCTGTTTGTCTTGCATGCGTTCTTGACCGGTATTTCGTTGTTCATTGCTGCAACGTTCAACTGGACGGCAGGCTTTGGTTTCTCGGCAGGCCTTGTTGACTTGGTGTTGTCTTCGAAAAACCCCGTCGCCAACGAGTGGTATATGCTTCCTGTCATGGGGCTGGTGTTCTTTGTGCTCTACTATGCCACCTTCCGAGCGGCTATCATGGCAATGAACTTGAAAACGCCAGGTCGAGAAGATGACGCGGTTGAAAGTGCGCCTGCCAACAACAATGGCAAGAGTGATAACCGTGAACTTGCGCGTCAATACTTGAAAGCATTAGGCGGCCATCAAAACCTGACTTCGATTGATGCCTGTATTACGCGTTTGCGTCTGTCAGTTGCTGACCGTGATATTGTTGATGAAGCGAAGCTGAAAGCGATTGGTGCGATGGGCGTGGTCAAACTCGGCGAAAATAACTTGCAGGTTATCCTCGGTCCATTGGCAGAGATTATTGCCGGGGAGCTCAAGCAGATCCCTGAAGATGAAGATCTCTCCAAGGTGTCGTTGCCTTAAACTTAGTTTGAATGATAAATAATGACGATGAAAACGCTCAGCGGGTTGCTGGGCGTTTTTTTTATCCACGGAGCATGTTGGTTTCGTCTAAAAAAGTAACAATTAAGAGAGCGTAGCAAAGACAATCACAACAACGGGTTGAGTCAGAGGGCGGAATAGGCGATCATAACGTCTATGTAGCTTTAAAATTCGCATTTTTGATACGAGGTAACCTTGATGAGTGATGCTGAAGCTCGTCCCACTAACTTTATTCGCCAAATCATTGATAAAGATTTGGCGGAAGGGAAACACACAGCGATCGTGACACGTTTCCCACCGGAGCCGAATGGGTATTTGCACATTGGCCATGCTAAATCAATTTGTTTGAATTTTGGGATTGCGCAAGACTATCAGGGTGAATGTAACCTGCGTTTTGACGATACCAACCCAGAGAAAGAAAACGTTGAGTATGTCGCGTCAATCAAGCGTGATGTGCAGTGGCTAGGCTTTGATTGGGCGGGAGAGGTGCGTTACTCCTCAAACTACTTTGATAAGCTTTATGGTTATGCCATCGAGTTGATTAAAAAAGGATTGGCGTATGTTGAAGAGCTCACACCCGATGAGATCCGCGAGTATCGCGGTACCCTGACGGCGCCGGGCAAACATAGCCCTTACCGTGAGCGTACTGTTGAAGAAAACCTCGCACTGTTTGAAAAAATGCGCGCGGGGGAGTTCGAAGAAGGAAAAGCCTGTCTACGAGCCAAAATAGATATGGCATCGCCGTTTATGGTGATGCGTGATCCTGTGCTTTATCGCGTTCGTTTTGTCCATCATCACCAAACTGGGGATAAGTGGTGCATTTACCCAATGTATGACTTCACCCACTGCATTTCTGATGCGCTTGAGGGCATTACTCACTCACTTTGTACGTTAGAGTTTCAAGACAACCGTCGATTGTATGATTGGGTACTGGAAAACATCACCATTGATTGTACGCCTCATCAGTATGAATTTAGCCGTCTGAATCTCGAATACACGGTGATGTCGAAACGTAAACTCAATCAATTGGTGGAAGAACAACTCGTTAATGGTTGGGATGACCCACGTATGCTGACTATCTCTGGCTTACGTCGTCGCGGCTATACACCGGCGTCGATTCGTGAGTTTTGTCAGCGTATTGGTGTCACTAAGCAAGACAACACCATTGAAATGAGCTCTTTGGAGTCTTGTGTCCGTGACGACTTGAACGACAACGCACCGCGCGCAATGGCTGTTCTTGATCCCATTAAACTGGTGATTGAAAACAAAACAGACGGTGTTGAGTGGCTTGACGCGCCGAATCATCCGAACCAACCCGAAATGGGAACCCGCCAGATACCCTTCTCGAGTGAAATCTGGATTGAGCGCGAAGACTTCCGCGAATCAGCAAACAAAAAATATAAGCGTCTGGTGTTAGACAAAGAAGTGCGTTTGCGTAATGCCTATGTGGTGAAAGCAGAACGCTGTGACAAGGACGAAGACGGCAATATTACCACGGTGTATTGTCGCTACGATCCCGATACGTTAGGGAAAGACCCAGCCGATGGTCGTAAAGTCAAAGGCGTTATTCATTGGGTATCTGCCGATAAGGCGTTACCTGCTGAGTTCCGTTTGTATGATCGCCTCTTTACGGTACCTAACCCAGCAAGTGCAGATAACTTTGCCGAGACGATTAATCCAGAATCACTGCAAGTACAGCAAGGCTATGTCGAGCCAAGTATGCAGAATGCGCCGGCTGAAAAAGGTTATCAGTTCGAGCGGACGGGCTATTTCTGTGTCGATAACAAAGATAGCCAACCCGATGCACTTGTTTTTAACCGAACAGTGAGCCTAAGGGATACTTGGGCGAAAATAGAAGGGAAGTAATAAAAAGCCGGCGTGTTTATCACGCCGGCTTTTTTGTTGTTATGTCACACCGCTAGTCGGTGAGCATCGATTAATCTGCGTTGTGAATGGAAGGATCGGCTTTGCAGTCGCCCTCCTGACAATGGCCATACAGATACAGGCTATGGTTGGTTAATTTCACATTAAAGCGGGCGGCAATCTCTTTCTGACGCTCTTCAATTAAGTCGTCAGAAAACTCAATGACTTTACCGCAATCAAGACAAACTAAGTGATCGTGATGATGCTGTGTCGCGAGTTCAAAGACCGATTTACCGCCTTCAAAATGGTGACGCGTTACAATGCCCGCATCATCAAATTGGTTTAATACGCGGTAGACCGTCGCTAGGCCAATTTCTTCGCCTAGATCAATTAACTTCTTATACAGGTCTTCGGCACTGATGTGCTGGCAATCTGGCTGTTGCAGCACTTCTAGGATCTTGAGTCGTGGGAGCGTGACTTTCAGCCCAGCTTGCTTCAACGCCTGGTTATTGTCTGACATGTGTATCTACCTGTTTTCTGTCTCTGTGAAGACAGTTGGATTAGCAAGGAAATATTCTATAAGACTATCAAAATTGCACTGCTCTCGCTACATCAGCCATGCTTTCTGCGTACGAAAATTGTTCATCTGTGGTTGCATCAATGTTTACAAGATGTGAATATTGCCTGGTTGGACCAGATAAGGAAGTCAATAGACCATGAATCGTTTCTATAAGCCACGAGTGGTGAAGTGGGCACTTAATAGCTGGCCACCGTTTTGGGGAGCCGGTATTCGCATTGAAAACATCAGCCCTGACTTTAAACGTGTCAATATGCGATTAAAGTTACGTTGGTGGAACAAAAATGCCAATCGTACTCAATATGGCGGCAGTATCTTCTCCTTAACTGATCCTGTTTACGCATTGATGTTAATGGGCATTTTAGGGCCACAGTACCATGTGTGGGACAAGCAAGCTGATATCAATTTCATCAAGCCTGGGACCACCGATTTATATGCAGATTTTGTGATCAGCGAAGCGGTATTAACCGATATTCAGCACAAGGCAGGGCAGGGTGACAAGGTGTTACCCGAATTTGTGGTGCATGTGAAAGATGCACATGGCGAGGTAGTTGCAGAAGTCAAGCGCACGCTGTATGTGAGAAAGAAACGGCAATACCGTGATATCTCGCCCAAAGAAGCTGCGTAATAAAAAACGCCAAGGCTAAGCTTGCCTTGGCGTTTTTTCGTCTCTCGAATCAGTGTGTCTTAGCCTTCGAGTTCGGCTAAACACATTTCTTCGTGAATTTGCTTAACCCATTTGCTCACACGTTCGTCGGTCAACTCTGGTTGGCGATCTTCATCAACGCATAAGCCGACAAAATGGCTATCATCCACAAGGGCTTGCGAGGCTTCAAACTCGTATCCTGCCGTTGGCCAGTGACCAATGATGGTCGCGCCCTTGGCTTCAATAATATCACGCACTGTGCCCATTGCGTCACAGAAGTACTCTGCGTAATCTTCTTGGTCACCACAGCCGAAAATGGCAACGAGTTTGGTGGAAAAGTCGATTTGCTCTAGCTCGGGAAAGAAATCATCCCAATCACACTGCGCTTCACCATAATACCAAGTTGGGATCCCGATCAGCAGCAGATCGAAGTTATCAATATCTTCTTTGCTGCTTTTCGCGATGTCTTGCACGTGGACCATTTGCTTGCCCAGCTGCTTTTGAATGCTTTTCGCAATTGCTTCAGTGTTGCCTGTGTCACTACCAAAGAAGAGACCTACACTCGCCATATAAAAATACCCGTTTTTGTCAGTGGGTTGCTGTTTGCAACTAACTCGAATTTAAGAAAAAGCCGTGCTTTTTCACACCCATATGCATAGGCGATTATTCTCCGTTGGGTTAGCCGATACCGACGCCTTCCCAAACCAATTGAATAACCCCTTTTACGATAAAGCCGACACAGCCTAGCGTGAGCACAAACCAGACGATTCGTCGACCGAATACTGGTACGTTGCCCTCACGTAACACGTCTTTAATTGCCATGCCGATAAAAAAGAAAATCGCGGCGAAGACGAGATCTAGACCAATTTTTTCGAGCAATTGAAAGTGCTCGTAAAGCATGCGTGCCTCCATTGAGCACCGACTTCTGCGGCGCAATATACCACAAGGGTTGCTTAACTGTTAACGCTCGCCCGGCATTAAAAAGCGTTCGATGACACTTGCGACCACGGCTGGCTTTTCTGCATGTAGCCAATGCCCTGTGCCTGCCACCATGTGCGCTTTTGAATGGGGGAACTGCGCGACAATGGTATCGCGATGCTCAGACTGGATGTATTCAGAGTTCTGTCCTTTAACAAATAATGTTGGGCCTGAATACGGTCCAAAGGCTGTCCACCCCATGATGTCACGATAACCGTGATAAAGATTATCAATATTAAAGCGCCAGTCGTAGTGACCGTGATCGGTTTTATAGAGTGATTTCAATAAAAATTGGGTCACACCTGGGTTTTCGATCGATCGATTCATGATCGATTGCGCTTGCTGGCGATTTTCTAAGGTAACTGTTTGGGTCTCGCGTAGTGCGTTAAAGACATTGTCATGTCGGCTAACTTGGTAGTCGACGGGGGCAATGTCCATCACAACCAGCTGCGAGACGCGCTCGGGAAAACGCTGGGCGATGGCCATGGCGACTTTGCCGCCCATCGAATGGCCCACCAGCGTGACCGTCTCAAGACGTTGCGCGTTCATCCAAGCAACCACAGCATCTGACTGGCTTTGATAATCCATACTCTTAGTATGATAGGACTGTCCATGGTTGGGGAGATCAATCTGATAGACACAAAAATGCTGAGCAAGGCTTTTAGCTAGCCCACCTAAATTATCCAGATCCCCAAATAAACCGTGGATTAATACGAGTGGTGACCCCTCACCACGAGATTTTCCATTTAACAACACGTTGCTTTTCTCTCAGATTACTGGCTTTAACGTAGAGTATACCTATCTATCTCTGTATAATCGCCCCGTCAAACGATAAACAGGACGCGATGAAAAACAATGAAAACGATTGAGGTTGACGACGATCTATACCGTTATATTGCCAGCCAAACCCAGCATATTGGCGAAAGTGCATCAGACATTTTACGTCGCCTATTACTGTCGGATGCGGCACCGCAGCCCAGTCAAGCTGCGCCGACGACGTCCTCTCGTTCTAGTGGCATTGTTGTCAGTAAAGATGCTGGACGGAGTGTGTCCACTGATCGTGTCAAAGCGATGCGAACGCTTTTGATCTCAGATGAGTTTGCCGCACAAGATCGTGCCATAGGCCGTTTTATGCTTGTCCTAACCACTTTATACCGTGTTGATCAGCAAGGTTTTGCCGACGGTATGGCGTTAAAAGGACGCACTCGTCTGTATTTTTCCGATAATCCACAAACACTGTTGGAAAGCGGCAAAACAACCAAACCTAAACAGATTCCAGATACACCTTTTTGGGTCATCACCAATACCAACACTGGTCGCAAACGCCAAATGGTGGAGCAGTTGATGGAAAAAATGCAGTTCCCCAGTGATTTGACCGAGAAGGTTGTGAACGCGATTTAATCTATGCCACTCATGGGAGAAGAGAAATATGGCAGTGCATCCCCAAGCAGGACAACGCGCACAAGCAGCAGACTTGTGTGATATTCCTGCACTTGTTACGCGTTTTTTCCAAGCTCAACCTCGACCAGGGCAACCCGAACAACAAGTTGCTTTTGGTACGTCAGGTCATCGCGGGAGCGCATTAAACACCACCTTCAATCGTGATCATATTTTAGCGATTGCACAGGCAATCTGTGATGAACGCCAAGCCCGTGGCATCACAGGGCCAGTGTTTGTCGGTAAAGATACGCATGCATTGTCTGCGCCTGCGTTTGGGGCGGTTATACAAGTGTTGGCGGCGAATCAGGTGCAAATTATCGCACAGGTAAATCAGGGCTATACGCCAACACCGGGCATTTCCCAGCAAATTCTGGCTTATAATCGTGATCATGCTGAACAAGCGGATGGCATTGTCATTACCCCTTCACATAATCCACCGCAAGATGGTGGCATTAAATATAATCCGCCACATGGCGGGCCGGCAGAGGGAGAAATCACCAAGGCGATTGAATCCCGAGCCAATCGATACATCGATACCTATTTAGAGGGTGTTCAACACATCGATATTGATGCGGCGATGGCCAGCGACTATTACGTTGAAAAAGATCTCGTGACTCCTTATGTTGCCGGTCTGACGCAGGTGGTTGATATTGAAGCTATTCAAAAAGCGGGATTAAAGCTGGCTGTTGACCCTTTAGGTGGTGCAGGTATCGCCTATTGGCAACAGATTGCGACTCAGTATCAACTCGATATTACCTTGATTAACGATCATGTCGACCCGACGTTTGGCTTTATGCCGCGCGATAGTGATGGCGTGATCCGGATGGATTGTTCGTCTGCTTATGCGATGGCTGGGTTGCTCGCTTATAAAGACGATTATGACTTGGCTTTTGGTAATGATCCCGACTTTGATCGTCACGGCATTGTGACCCCCGCCGGTTTGATGAACCCTAATCATTACTTGGCGGTGTGCATTGATTATTTATTCCGACATCGTCAGCAGTGGCCTGCAGGGTTAGGTGTCGGTAAAACACTGGTGTCTAGTGCCATCATCGATAAAGTCGTCAATGACTTATCACGCCCGCTGGTTGAAGTCCCGGTCGGCTTCAAGTGGTTCGTGCCTGGTTTGCATGAGGGGACGCTTGGCTTTGGCGGTGAAGAGAGTGCGGGGGCGTCGTTTTTAACCTTTGATGGTCAGCCTTGGTCTACCGATAAAGATGGTATTATTCTTTGCTTACTGGCGGCAGAAATCCTGGCGGTGACGGGGCTGACACCACAGGCTTATTATCAAAAGCTGGCGGATAAACATGGGGATCCTGCCTATAACCGTTTGCAAGCGGTCGCTAACGCGCAACAAAAGCAGGTGCTGAGCCAACTGCGCCCGGAAATGGTGACGGCTGACACCTTAGCAGGGGATGTCATCACCGCTAAATTGACTCATGCACCAGGTAACGGCGCGGCAATTGGCGGACTCAAAGTGGTCACGGATCATGGTTGGTTTGCGGCTCGCCCATCAGGAACCGAAGACATTTATAAAATCTACTGTGAGAGCTTTAAAGGCGAGCAACACTTGCGCTTGATTGAACAGGAAGCGCAACAAATTGTCGATCGCGTGTTTGAGCAACAGGGCGTCTAGCGCGCTGTTTCCGTTCTCCGTTTGCAAAAAGCGTGCACGATTAAGTGCGCGCTTTTTATTTTTTGGGGGCGGGCGAAGGTGCGTTATTAGGCCAAGTGTTCGGCACTACGAACCAAGGTGTTTGTGTGTTATCTAACAAATGACACGTGCGGTCTATGTTACCGAGACTGCCTGGGACAATGGGGGGTAACTCCCCAAATTCTGGCAGAGATAACCATTGATCGCGGGCCAACATGGCAAATTCTCTGTCTGTTGGCAGTTCGTCAGGCCAGCACCACCAACCACCGACACTTGCCGCATTAACGGGAGGCCAGTCGGGCAGGTCAGTATCCTGGCTGTAATGACGGTAAAGCCGGCCTTGAACCATTAAGCGTTTTTGGGTGGGCCGCCAATGAGGAAACTGTTGGCAAAAGCTTGGATGACTCGACAGAGCCAATTGATGGTCAATCATGCGCGCAACTTTAATATCGAGTGCGTCCTTGGCGTTCGGACCCAGCCAGCGATTCTGATGAGCAAGATAAAATTTTACCGCGACTTCCCAGTGTTCTAACTGCCCTTGGTACTCAATCAAAAAATCAATGGCACCTCGTGTTTTTCCAGCCTCATTAACCTGTATTTCTTCTGCTTCTAGTCGCAAGTGAGGATGATGATGGATTAACTCAGTGAGCAACCATTGATAATAAAAGCCAATTCGCCTAGGGCCCGCGTACGGTTTAGATGCCGATACCGAGACGGCCGAGAAAAGTCCGTGCGGTACAAGCGAAAACTGCTCAGAAGACAACAACGGAAATTGGCGTTGTAGCCATTTTATATCCGCCTGTATTTGTTCCCTATTGGCAAACAACGTGTCCGGTGAGTGGTGTGACCGCAGATAAGCCATAATGTAATTTAATTACCTTGTTAATCGTTTGTTAATACCAAAAACGTATTTTTAGGATAAAAAACCAGCAAAATGTAGTAATGCTACAAAAATAATGATAGACTTCACACATAACTGGTCAGATGAGTGAGGTTCGCTATGTATAAACCGTTCGATAAAACCCGTGTTGTTCTGCGTCGTTGTGTTGTCGTAGTGGCGGGCATCACTTGCCTGCCAACGCTGATTGCGCCATCGCTAGCTTCTCGTATTTATAGCCATTTGCACCAAGTATGGCTTAAAGACAGCACCAAACCTGTATGGCTGGCTGAGTCCGAGAAAGCTGGGGGCTATCTGTAACCCGCGAAGGTCTGATTTAAACGCACAACTTCGTGTGGTTGAAAAAGGCGGTTAGCATCAATGCTAGCCGCTTTTTTTATCTTTGCTTGTCAGGTTACACTGTTCCCATTGTCTCGCAAGTGAATGTGATTGCTATGAATAATTTCCAGCTAGAAGCCCTGCTTAACGCTGAACTGAAACCTGAACAAGTTAAAGACTACAGCCCAAACGGATTACAAGTTCAAGGCCGCGATAATGTACAAACCATTGTTACTGGCGTGACGGCCTGCCAAGACTTAATTGATAAAGCAATTGAATATCAAGCCGATGCTATCTTGGTTCATCATGGCTACTTTTGGCGTGGTGAGTCGCAATCAATACGCGGCATGAAGTATCAACGGATTAAGATGTTGATTGAAAACGGTATCAACTTATACGGTTACCATTTGCCGCTTGATATCCATCCCACATTAGGCAACAACGCCCAGCTAGCCAAACGATTGGGGATTGAGATCATAGGTGGCTTGGAGCCCAATAATCCAGTCTCCATTCCTGTCTATGGCAAATTATCAACACCGATGACTCTTGGCCAATTCGAGCAACAAGTTGCGACCGTGCTTAACCGAACGCCACTTGTCGTTGACGGTGGCAGGACAGCACGGATAGAGACCGTCGGCCTGTGCACGGGAGGGGCGCAAGACTTTATCGACTTAGCCGCCGAGCAAGGCATGGATGCGTATTTATCGGGTGAAATTTCTGAGCGAACCACGTTTTCAGCGCGCGAGCAGGGTGTGCATTATGTTGCCGCGGGGCACCATGCAACAGAACGTTATGGGGTTAAAGCGTTGGGTGAGTGGTTAGCTGACCATCATGGGCTTACCACGCACTTTGTCGATATCGACAATCCCGCATAAAAAAAGCCGCCCATCGAGGCGGCTTCGTTAGCTCTATCATCAAGGTGTCGCAGTTAATCGCGTTTATCCATCGGCGTGAATTCACGCTGGGTATAGCCTGAGTAAAGCTGGCGTGGACGACCAATGCGCTTGTGTGGATCCGTATGCATTTCGTTCCAATGAGCAATCCAACCGATCGTCCGCGACATCGCGAAGATAACGGTAAACATCGATGTGGGAATACCGATGGCTTTGAGGATGATGCCCGAGTAGAAATCGACATTCGGATACAATTTCTTGTCGATGAAGTATTGATCGGAGAGTGCGATGCGTTCTAACTCCATCGCCACATCCAATAACGGGTCTTGAATTTGTAGCTCTTCAAGCACTTCATGACATGCTTCGCGCATGACCGTTGCACGTGGGTCATAGTTCTTATAAACCCGGTGACCAAAGCCCATTAAGCGGAAAGGATCATCTTTATCCTTAGCGCGTTCAATGTACTCAGGAATGTTATCGACATGGCCGATTTGCTCAAGCATGCGCAGGCAAGCTTCATTGGCCCCGCCATGTGCCGGCCCCCACAAGGACGCGATACCGGCAGCAATACAAGCAAACGGATTGGCTCCCGATGATCCCGCTAGGCGTACCGTGGATGTTGAGGCGTTTTGCTCATGATCCGCGTGTAGGGTGAAAATCTTATCCATCGCGCGCGCAACTACCGGATTCACCTCATATTCTTCACATGGTGTGGCAAACATCATATGAAGGAAGTTCTCTGCGTAGTCCAGATCGTTACGTGGATAAATAAATGGCTGGCCAATCGAATACTTGTAACACATAGCCGCCAGGGTAGGCATCTTCGACAGCAAACGAAACGCCGTAATTTCACGGTGTTTATCATTGTTGATGTCGAGAGAATCGTGGTAGAACGCGGCAAGCGCCCCTACAACCCCGACTATAACGGCCATAGGGTGAGCATCACGACGGAAACCATGGAAGAAACTCGCGATTTGTTCGTGAACCATGGTGTGGCGCACGATCATAGAACGAAAACCATCGTATTGTTTTTTTGTAGGGACTTCGCCGTAGAGCAGGATGTAACAGACTTCTAAGTAATCAGCGTTATTGGCAAGTTGATCTATCGGAAAACCACGGTGTAGTAAAACACCCGCTTCGCCGTCGATGTAGGTGATTTGCGAATCGCAAGATCCTGTCGCAACAAACCCTGGATCAAACGTGAAGTAACCTTCATTGACTAGCTTGCGCACATCGATCACATCCGGGCCGACAGTGCCTCCGATAATCGGCAGTTCGATTGGTGCTTTCCCTTCGATATGTAGGGTAGCTTTCTTCTCTGCCATAACAATCTCCTTTGTTATTTTATAATCCCATCCAGGATACGGACCCGACCGTTTTACCGATCGACCTCTATTATGTCAATTTTTAACCTATCGATGTGTGCGTCAGTTAATAACTTATGTGCGTTAGTTAATAACTTATGTGCAATGGGGGTTAAATATCTGTTGTGAGATTCCGGTCAATTTTGTGCGTTTGTAATTGTCTGTTACGCCACGTATACTTTTTCGAGGTCTCTGGGCAAATCAGTATCCTAGAGCGTTTAGGGGCTCAAACACCTTTCCTAACTGACGTGATCCATTCACCGAAAATTGCAGTTATAAGCAATAAGGTACATGAAGCGCGTTACGCAGATGTTGCAGGTCTTACGCTTTGAGTACTGAGGTTCAGAGAGTGTAATAACTATAAATGCTCAATAGAGCTGAGTGGGCAATATCGTGAAAGAAAGAAAGTCAAGACCCGTAAACCTCGACCTTAAGACGATTCGCTTCCCCATTACAGCGATTGCGTCTATTTTGCATCGGATATCAGGTGTGATCACCTTTGTTTCGATCGCCATCCTACTGTGGCTGCTTAGCCTGTCTCTCTCTTCTCCTGATGGATTTCAATCTGCTGCTGCGATACTCGATACCTTCTTCGTCAAGCTCGTACTTTGGGGCATTTTGACGGCGCTGGCTTATCACATCGTTGGCGGGATTCGTCATTTAATCCAAGACCTGGGTTACTTTGAAGAGCTGGAGTCGGGGGCAAAAAGTGCCCAAGTCTCGTTTGTAATTGCAGGCGTGCTAGCTGTGTTGGCGGGGGTTTTAGTATGGTAACAAAAAATATTTCATCGGTGGGTCGCAACGGTGTGCACGATTATGTGCTGGTCCGAGCTACTGCGATTCTCATCACACTTTACACACTTTATATGGTCGGTTTTGCCGTCTTTGGCCCTGAGATTACGTATGCCTCATGGACAGCGTTTTTCGGCCAGACCAGCACGAAGGTCTTTACCATGTTGGCCCTGGTCTCTGTGCTGATCCACGGCTGGATTGGGATGTGGCAGGTGTTGACTGATTATATCAAGCCAGCCTTGCTGCGCGGTGTATTACAGCTTGCTGTTGTCGCCACGCTTCTCATCTATGTGTTTGCCGGTTTCTTTGTATTGTGGGGTGTGTAAGTGAGTATTCCAGTTCGCGAATTTGATGCAATCGTTATTGGAGCAGGTGGCGCCGGTATGCGCGCGGCACTGCAAATATCCGAGCAGGGCCTAACGTGTGCGCTGTTATCTAAAGTGTTCCCAACTCGCTCTCATACTGTGTCAGCACAGGGCGGGATTACAGTGGCACTGGGTAACTCGCACAAGGATAATTGGCAATGGCATATGTACGACACCGTCAAAGGCTCCGATTATATTGGTGATCAAGACGCTATCGAATACATGTGTAAAACAGGCCCGCAGTCAGTCATTGAGCTAGAGAAAATGGGATTGCCCTTTTCTCGCTTTGAAGATGGTTCGATCTATCAACGACCCTTTGGCGGTCAATCAAAAGAATTTGGGGGCGAGCAAGCGGCACGTACCGCCGCGGCGGCAGACCGAACTGGCCATGCCCTATTGCATACGCTTTACCAACAAAACATCAAAAACAAAACGACGATTTTTTCAGAGTGGTATGCCCTTGATCTGGTCAAAAACCAAGATGGAGTGATTGTCGGTGCAACGGCGATGTGCATGGAAACGGGTGAGATTTGTTACTTCAAATCGAAAGCAACCGTGTTGGCGACTGGGGGCGCAGGCCGTATTTATCAGTCAACCACCAACGCGCACATCAATACCGGTGATGGTGTCGGTATGGCGCTCCGTGCTGGCGTACCGATGCAGGACATGGAAATGTGGCAATTCCACCCCACAGGCATTGCGGGTGCCGGTGTCTTGGTGACAGAAGGCTGTCGTGGTGAGGGTGGCTATCTACTCAATAAAGATGGTGAACGCTTCATGGAGCGTTATGCGCCTAATGCAAAAGACCTTGCGGGTCGTGACGTGGTTGCCCGATCAATGATGATCGAGATCCGTGAAGGACGCGGCTGTGAGGGGCCATGGGGCCCACACATTAAGCTGAAGCTCGACCATCTCGGCAAAGATGTACTGGAATCGCGCTTGCCGGGTATCTTGGATTTGTCGCGCACTTTTGCACATGTCGATCCGATCAAAGAGCCGATTCCTGTTATCCCAACGTGTCACTACATGATGGGAGGCATTCCAACGCAAGTATCCGGCCAAGCCATTAAACAAGATCCACTGGGCAATGATATCGAAGTTCAAGGGCTTTTTGCCTGCGGTGAAATCGCCAGTGTCTCTGTACATGGCGCCAACCGCTTAGGGGGCAACTCGCTCTTAGACTTGGTTGTCTTCGGCCGTGCAACAGGGTTACACCTAGGGGAAACCTTGGCAGCGCAGGTGGAAGCAAGAGACGCCAGTGAATCAGACATTGAAGCCTCTCTGGCTCGCGTCAATCGCTGGAATAGTACTCAGCAGGGTGAAGACCCAGTAGAAATTCGCAAAGACCTTCAAGCGTGTATGCAAGAAAACTTCTCGGTGTTCCGAGAAGGCGAAGCGATGGAAAAAGGGCTGAAAGAGTTGGATGCTATCCGTGAGCGACTCAAAACAGCACGCCTTGATGATACATCAACAGAGTTTAACACCCAGCGCGTCGAGTGTTTGGAGCTGGAGAACCTGATGGAAACTGCCTATTCAACGGCGGTCTCCGCGTATTATCGGACGGAAAGCCGTGGTGCTCATGCGCGCTTCGACTACCAAGAGCGTGATGACGAGAATTGGTTGTGTCACTCCATCTATAACCCAGAAACGGAAACCATGTCCAAGCGCGACGTCAATATGGCGCCTGTGCATCGTGACGCTTTCCCACCGAAAGCACGTACTTATTAAGGGGGTCGAAACGATGAACGTTAATTTTTCAGTCTATCGCTATAATCCAGATGTGGACGATGCGCCATACATGAAGGATTACACACTCGACGTCCCTGAAGGGTCGTCAGATATGATGCTTTTGGATGCGCTGTTTCAACTCAAAGAGCAGGATCCAACGCTGTCATTCCGTCGCTCGTGTCGAGAGGGAGTCTGTGGCTCTGACGGTGTCAATATGAACGGTAAAAATGGGCTGGCATGCATCACGCCTTTATCCTCGCTAATGGATAAGTCGGAGATTGTTATTCGTCCGTTGCCTGGTTTGCCCGTAGTGCGTGATCTCATTATCGATATGGGGCAGTTCTATGAGAACTACGAGCGCGTCAAACCTTATTTGATCAACGATGAGACACCACCGTCGCGTGAGAACCTTCAAGCGCCGGAAGATAGAGCAGAGCTTGATGGTTTGTATGAGTGCATCATGTGTGCTTGCTGTAGTACGGCGTGCCCATCGTTTTGGTGGAACCCTGACAAGTTCGTCGGCCCTGCAGGCCTTCTTGCCGCTTATCGTTGGCTGGCTGATAGCCGTGATACGGCAACCGAA
This sequence comes from Salinivibrio costicola subsp. alcaliphilus, assembly GCF_001996185.1. Classification (NCBI taxonomy): domain Bacteria; kingdom Pseudomonadati; phylum Pseudomonadota; class Gammaproteobacteria; order Vibrionales; family Vibrionaceae; genus Salinivibrio; species Salinivibrio costicola. Next base: position 63,955 of record NZ_MUFR01000001.1, on the reverse strand, counting down.
GAACGGTTATCTGATCTAGACGACGCTTTTAGTGTCTTCCGTTGCCACGGAATAATGAACTGTGTCAGTGTATGTCCAAAAGGGCTTAATCCAACCAAGGCAATTGGGCACATTAAGTCAATGCTGATTCAGCGCGGCGTTTAAAACGCTGAACCAATAACGTAGATAAAAAATGCCCCGTTCTAGGACGGGGCTTAATAACAGGTAACCCGGCTTAGAACCGGTGTTTGGATAAATAACTAGTGGTTAAGGGATAACAATGCAAAATGGCGTGATGAAGGCTTGGTTAGAGTCTTCTCATTTGGCTGGCGCCAATGCAACGTACGTAGAAGATCTCTACGAAATGTACCTCAGTGACCCGGAGTTAGTTGATCAAGAATGGAGAGCGGTCTTTGACCAGCTACCAGTGGTGAGTGATACCGCGGTAGAACAACCCCACTCTCGAGTTCGCGATTACTTTCGACGCTTAGCTACCGATACATCGCGTGCAAGTGCTTCAGTCAATGATCCAGATGTAGACGCGAAACAAGTCAAAGTTCTTCAACTGATCAATGCGTTCCGTTTCCGTGGCCATCAACAGGCCAGTTTAGACCCCCTCGGATTATGGAAACGTAAACCTGTCCCCGATTTGTCACCTGACTTCCATTCTCTTAACGAGCAGGATTTTAACGAGACCTTTAATGTCGGCTCATTTGCAATTGGCAAAGACAATATGCAATTAGGTGAGTTGTATGACGCACTGCAAAAGACCTATTGCGGGTCAATTGGTGCTGAGTACATGCACATTACAGATACCGAAGAAAAGCGTTGGATTCAAAGCCGCCTCGAATCAGTTGTGGGGCAGCCACAATTTAGCGAGGAAGAGAAGCTCACCTTTTTGGAAGAGCTAACGGCAGCAGAAGGCCTTGAACGGTATTTGGGGGCTAAATTCCCTGGGGCAAAACGTTTCTCGCTTGAAGGGGGCGACTCGCTCATTCCTATGCTCAAAGAGCTTATTCGCCATGCGGGAAGTAACGGTGGGCGTGAAGTGGTTGTTGGGATGGCTCACCGTGGTCGACTCAATGTCTTAGTCAATGTGCTGGGTAAAAAGCCGTCAGAGTTATTTGATGAGTTCGCAGGGAAACAAGATGAAAGTTGGGGAACCGGTGATGTGAAATATCATCAGGGGTTCTCATCTGACTTTGCGACCCCAGGTGGTGACGTTCATCTTGCTTTAGCGTTCAACCCGTCACACCTTGAAATTGTTAATCCAGTGGTCATGGGCTCCGTGCGTGCGCGTCAAGACCGACTCGAAGACAGCACAGGCTCAAGCGTATTGCCGATCACCATTCATGGCGATGCGTCGATTGCGGGACAAGGCGTGGTGCAAGAGACCTTTAATATGTCTCAAGCGCGGGGCTTCCAAGTGGGCGGCACGGTGCGGATTGTGGTGAACAATCAGATTGGTTTTACAACCTCAAATCCGGCAGATTCTCGCTCAACCCAGTACTGCACCGATATCGCGAAAATGGTTCAGGCGCCGATTTTCCACGTCAATGCCGACGATCCCGAAGCGGTAGCATTTGTGTCGCGTTTAGCGCTTGATTTTCGTAATGAGTTTCAACGCGATGTGGTCATTGATTTGGTCTGTTATCGCCGTCATGGCCATAACGAAGCGGATGAACCGAATGCCACGCAGCCGATGATGTACCAGAAGATCAAAAAACATCCGACGCCGCGCAAACTCTATGCGGATGTGCTTGATCAACAAGGCATTGCCAACCTAGAAAAAGCGACCGAATTGATTAACGAATACCGTGATCTGTTGGACAGCGGTGAATGCGTAGTGAAAGAGTGGCGCCCAATGGTGTTGCACTCGGTCGACTGGACCCCTTATCTCGGCCACGACTGGACGGTTGAGTGGGCGAACAAGTTTGATGCCAAACGGCTGAAAGAGCTTGGTAACCGTATCTGTCAATTGCCAGATAGCCATACGCTACACAGCCGAGTCGGTAAGCTTTACAAAGATCGTAAAGCGATGATTGATGGTGAAAAACCTGTTGACTGGGGGATGGCCGAGACATTGGCCTATGCCACGCTGGTGGACGACGGCAAGCGTGTTCGTATTACGGGCCAAGATACTGGTCGTGGTACTTTCTTCCATCGTCACGCGGTGTTACATAACCAAGGCGATGGCAGTACCTATGTCCCCCTTGCCAATATCCATAATAAGCAAGGGCCGTTCGAAATTTATGACTCTGTGTTGTCTGAAGCGGCCGTCGTGGCATTTGAGTATGGCTATGCGACCGCAGAGCCGGGTGGCTTAACGGTATGGGAAGCGCAATTTGGCGATTTTGGTAATGGCGCGCAAGTTGTGATTGACCAGTTCATCAGCTCTGGCGAGCAGAAGTGGCGCCGGATGTGTGGTTTAACCATGTTGCTCCCTCACGGTTATGAAGGGCAGGGCCCTGAGCACTCTTCCGCGCGCTTAGAGCGGTATTTGCAATTATGTGCCGAGCAAAATATGCAGGTCGTGGTGCCCTCGAGCCCCGCTCAGGTTTATCATATGCTACGCCGTCAAGTTGTTCGCCCGATGCGTCGACCATTGGTGGTTATGTCACCTAAATCCTTGCTACGCCATCCGCTTTGTGTATCCAGCCTAGACGATCTGACAGAGGGCGATTTCCAACCCGCTATCGGTGAAATGGATGATCTGGATCCAAGCAAGGTGAAACGGGTGGTTATGTGTGCCGGTAAGGTCTATTACGATTTGCTGAAAGCACGCCGCGAGCAAGAAATCGATGACGTAGCCATTGTTCGTATCGAGCAACTTTATCCGTTCCCGCTTGAGGCGGTGAAAGAAGTGATTGCGCCTTACGGCAATGCAAAAGACTTTGTATGGTGTCAAGAAGAGCCACAAAACCAAGGGGCTTGGTACAGCAGCCAGCACAACTTCCGTGCAGCTTTACCGGATGGTGCCACACTCAGCTACGCTGGGCGTGCCGCCTCGGCATCGCCAGCGGTAGGTTATATGTCTGTACACCAGAAACAACAAAAAGCGTTAGTACAAGACGCTCTGACCCTAAAGTAAGAACTAGAACATTAAGGATAAATACGATATGACAATCGAAATTCTGGTTCCCGATTTACCCGAATCTGTGGCTGACGCAACGATTGCCACATGGCATAAACAGCCAGGTGACTCGGTAACCCGTGACGAAGTACTGGTTGATATTGAAACAGATAAGGTCGTGCTAGAAGTTCCCGCTCCTGCAGATGGGGTACTGGAATCCATCATTGAAGATGAAGGGTCAACCGTGCTGGGCAAACAAGCGATCGCCAAGCTGAAAGAAGGGGCAGTCGCGGGTGAACCAACCAAAGATGTGCCCGCTGAATCAGAGGCATCACCGGATAAGCGCCACACTGCGTCACTAGAAGAAGAGAGCAATGACTCACTGAGCCCTGCCGTCCGTCGCTTATTGGCTGAACATGATCTTTCTTCGGATGCGGTGAAAGGCACGGGTGTAGGCGGACGCATTACCCGAGAAGATGTGGAAGCGCACCTGAAGAAGCAGCCCGCGCAAAGTAGTGAGCAGAAAGCGGCGACCCAAGATGTGCCGCCAGTGGCAGAGCGAGGCGAGAAGCGTGTGCCGATGACGCGTTTGCGTAAGCGCGTGGCAGAACGTCTGCTCGAAGCAAAAAACAGCACCGCGATGCTAACCACATTTAACGAAGTGAACATGAAGCCAATTATGGAACTGCGTAAGCAGTACCGTGATTCGTTTGAAAAGCGTCATGATATTCGCCTTGGTTTCATGTCTTTTTACGTTAAAGCGGTCGTTGAAGCCCTTAAACGTTATCCAGAAGTGAATGCGTCAATAGATGGTGATGAGATTGTGTATCACAACTATTTTGACGTCAGCATGGCGGTTTCTACTCCGCGTGGCTTGGTAACACCTGTACTGCGCGACTGCGACAAACTAGGTTTTGCCGATATCGAAAAAGGTATTCGTGACTTAGCCATAAAGGGGCGTGACGGCAAGTTGACCGTTGATGAACTCACCGGAGGTAACTTTACTCTGACCAATGGCGGTGTGTTCGGCTCATTAATGTCAACGCCGATCATTAACCCACCTCAAGCTGCCATTCTTGGCATGCATAAAATTCAAGATCGCCCAATGGCGGTAGATGGCAAGGTTGAAATCTTGCCGATGATGTACCTTGCGCTTTCCTATGATCACCGCCTTATTGACGGTCGTGAGTCGGTTGGTTTCTTGGTCACCATCAAAGAGCTCCTTGAAGACCCAACACGTCTGCTCCTAGACGTTTAATGGTGTTATCGACCTCTTTTTGAGGGAAATAAACCGTTTTGAAGGGGACGGAGGTCCCCTTCTTTGGAAAGCATAAAGATACAATAATGGACACTAACACGGATAGAACATCATGAATCTGCACGAATATCAGTCAAAGCAGCTGTTCGCTGAATATGGTCTACCAGTTTCAGAGGGCTATGCCTGCGATACACCACAAGAAGCTGCTGAAGCAGCCGATAAAATTGGCGGCAACAAATGGGTTGTGAAATGCCAAGTTCACGCCGGTGGCCGCGGAAAAGCGGGCGGGGTGAAACTCGCGAACTCAAAAGAAGAAATCCGCGAATTTGCACAGAAATGGCTGGGTAAAAACCTAGTGACATTTCAAACGGACGAGAATGGCCAACCAGTCAGCAAAATTTTGGTTGAGTCTTGCACCGATATCGCTAAAGAGCTTTACCTGGGTGCCGTGGTCGACCGTGGCTCGCGTCGCGTTGTTTTCATGGCATCCACCGAAGGCGGTGTTGAAATAGAAAAAGTCGCCGAAGAAACGCCAGAGCTGATTCACAAAGCATCGATTGATCCTTTGGTTGGCCCACAACCTTACCAGGGTCGCCAACTGGCATTTAAACTTGGCTTAGAAGGTGAGCAAATCAAGCAGTTCACTAAGATCTTTGTCGGGATTGGTCAACTGTTCTTGGATAAAGATGTTGCCTTGGTTGAGGTAAACCCGCTGGTGATTACTGAACAAGGCGATTTGCATTGCTTGGATGCAAAGCTAGCGATTGACAGTAATGCGGTATATCGTCAGCCGAAGGTGCGTGCGATGCACGACCCGAGTCAAGACGATGAGCGCGAAGCGCATGCGGCACAGTGGGAGCTGAACTATGTTGCGCTAGACGGCAACATTGGTTGTATGGTGAATGGTGCTGGCTTGGCAATGGGGACCATGGACATTGTTAACTTGCACGGTGGTAGCCCTGCCAACTTCCTCGATGTGGGAGGCGGTGCGACAAAAGAGCGTGTGACAGAAGCCTTTAAAATCATTCTATCTGATAGCAACGTAAAGGCGGTATTGGTGAACATCTTTGGCGGCATTGTGCGCTGTGATCTGATTGCAGATGGCATTATTGGTGCGGTTGAAGAAGTCGGCGTTAAAGTGCCTGTTGTGGTTCGTCTTGAGGGGAATAACGCAGACTTAGGCGCCAAAAAACTGGCCGATAGTGGTTTGAACATCATTGCGGCAACATCGCTAACCGAAGCCGCACAGAAAGTCGTTGCTGCCGCGGAGGGTAAATAACAATGTCAGTGCTGATCAATAAAGAAACCAAAGTTATCTGCCAAGGATTTACGGGCGGTCAAGGAACCTTCCATTCCGAGCAGGCGATTGAATATGGAACCCAAATGGTCGGTGGCGTATCACCGGGCAAAGGCGGCACGACTCACCTCGGCCTTCCGGTCTTTAATACCGTGGCAGACGCGGTTGAAGCGACCGGCGCCACTGCCTCGGTCATTTATGTGCCAGCGCCTTTTTGTAAAGATGCCATTTTAGAAGCGATTGACGCCGGGATTGAGCTGATCGTCTGTATTACCGAAGGTATTCCAACGCTGGATATGCTGGAAGTGAAAGTGAAACTGGATCAAGCAGGGGTGCGAATGATCGGCCCTAACTGCCCCGGTGTGATTACCCCCGATGAGTCTAAGATTGGCATTATGCCAGGACATATCCATCAGTCGGGTAAGGTAGGCATTGTTTCACGCTCAGGCACCTTGACTTATGAAGCGGTAAAACAAACAACCGATGAAGGCTTTGGCCAATCAACGTGCGTTGGAATTGGTGGTGATCCGATTCCAGGCTCAAACTTTATCGACATCCTCGCGATGTTCGAAAAGGATCCTGCCACCGAAGCAATTGTAATGATTGGTGAAATCGGTGGTACCGCCGAAGAAGAAGCCGCCGCGTACATTAAAGCGAATGTTACCAAGCCGGTTGTGGCTTATATTGCTGGTGTGACTGCGCCTCCAGGCAAACGTATGGGCCATGCGGGTGCAATCATTTCTGGTGGTAAAGGTACCGCAGACGATAAATTTGCGGCCTTGGAAGCGGCAGGCGTGACAACAGTGAAAAGCTTGGCCGATATTGGCAAAGCACTACGTGAAAAAACCAACTGGTAATGTAATTTTCCAGTCACGTAAAGCCCAAAGCCGCTCATGTGAGCGGCTTTTGTCGTTACAGGGAAAACGTTAAGGCCTGCGCGTTTTCACAGCATAAACGTGTTTAACGTTTAGACTCGTTCAGACTATGATCGTCTTCAGGCTATGATCGCATTCAGAGCATCATCGCATTCAGGCCGTGGTCGCAGATACTCAGGTAACGGCGCGAGAAGGGACCAGCTGCGTGAGCATAAATACACTGGCTGCAGCAACCACTACTGACGGCCCTGCGGGCGTATCATAAAACCAGGATCCAGCCATACCCAGCATCACGGCGAACATGCCAATCAGGCTAGCAAAAGCAGCCATTTGCTCTGGCGTAGACGCCAGTCGGCGGGCTGTTGCAGCGGGAATGATCAGCATGGATGTAATAATCAGCGCGCCAACAAACTTCATCGCCAATGCGATCACTAAACCAATCAATAGCATCAATAAAAGCCGCAGTTTTTCGACCGCTATCCCTTCGACTTTAGCCAGCTCTTCACTGACGGTCATCGATAGAAGTTGTTCCCAATAATATCCCAGTACAGCAAGCGTAAAGCAGGCGCCGACCGCGAGCCAGGTAAGGTCAGAAAATGAAACCGCCAGCAGATCGCCAAACAAATAGGCCATCAAATCAACCCGCATGTTGTCTAAAAAGCTGACCGCCACTAAGCCCAAAGACAGAGCGCTGTGTGCCAATATCCCGAGTAAGGTATCGGTAGAAACCAGATGTTGGCGTTGCAGACCAACCAACAAGATCGCGAGAAGCAAACACGTCACAACCAGCGCGAGATTTAAGTCAATTTGGAGCAAAAACCCAAGCGCGAGCCCAAGTAATGAAGCGTGTGCTAAGGTATCGCCGAAATAGGCCATCCGACGCCAGACCACAAAAGAGCCTAATGGCCCAGCAATGGCAGCGATAAGTAGGCCACCCATAATAGGGGCAAGAAGGAACTCAATCATGGTGGTGCTCTTGGTGATCACAGCTTACAGGCTGGCCTGCAAGATCATGTTGGTGATGATGGTGGTGATGATATAACGCCAGTTGTTCACTGGTTTGACGACCAAACATCGCGACATAGGATGGATGCTGAGATATGGCGTCGGGTGCGCCAGAGCAGCACACATGGTGTTGAAGGCAAATGACGTCATCGGTCTTGGCCATGACTAAATGCAAATCGTGTGACACCATTAATACCGCGCATTTTAGTGTATCGCGCAGGTGAGCGATGAGGCTATACATTTCTAATTGGCCGCTGACATCGACCCCTTGCACCGGTTCATCTAACACCAGCACATCCGGCTGTTTTAAGATCGCACGCGCCAAAAGAACACGTTGTGTTTCACCGCCCGAAAGCGTGTGCATATTGGCGTATTGCAATGATTCTGCGTTGACGGTTTTCAACGCGTGATCAATTTGGGAATTGGTATAGCGTGTTCCTAGGCGAATAAATCGGTCAACCGTCAAAGGCAGTGTCTGGTTAAGCTGAAGTTTTTGTGGCACATAGCCTATCTTGACCCCTTTAGCGACGTGAACCATACCCGCTGCAGGCTTCACTAAACCAATTAATGCTTTGACCAAGGTTGATTTCCCCGCGCCATTTGGACCAATGAGCGTGGTAATCTGTCCTCGTTTTAATTGCATAGAGACCTTGTCCAGCACATTTCGGCCGTTATAGGTCACCGTCACCGCGTCAAGCGAGACTAGCGAATTTGTCATAGTGAAAAAAAGCATTGTGAATTGGAATTGTTATAATATAACATTTCTGCCCGTCGAGAAAACAAAAGAATGAGAGGAATGATGACAGCTCGTATTATTGGTGGACTTTTTGCGCTATTGCTGGTGATGCCGGCTCACGCGATCACGGTGATGACAACCATTAAACCGCTTCAGCTTATTACGGCAGGACTCATTGCCGATGATGATCGTTTAGACGTGCTGCTACCTCCTGGCGCATCACCGCATGGCTACGCCCTGAAACCTTCGGATATTCGCGCGTTGAATCAAGCCGATATTACCCTATGGGTCGGGCCCGAACTCGAACTGTTTCTCGATAAGTTATTAGCCGATAAGCCCTCGGTGCTGACGCTATCTCAGATTGAGGGGATGCCACTGCGTGATTTTGACGGCGCCCATGATCATCATGGCCATGATCACGGTGAACATAACATCGACCCTCATCTGTGGTTGGGTCCAGACACCGCACGGGTAGCCGCGCAAGCGATTACCGCGGCTTTAATTGAGGCGGCGCCGGATAAAGCGGCGATCTATCGGGCTAACCTTAACCGTTTTAATACCCAGCTAACCCAAACCGTCGCGGATATTGAAGATGAGTTATCCACGCATATGCAGTCAGGCTACTTTGTCTTTCATGATGCCTATGGCTACTTTGAAACGGCCTTTGGCCTCGAGAAAACCGGCCATTTTACCGTGGATCCAAGCCAAAAACCGGGCGCTAAGACGTTAGTAACCATTCGCCGAGGATTGCTTAATCATGATGCGACCTGTATCTTCACTGAGCCGCAGTTTAATCCTGCACTGATTGATGCTGTGACCCGACATAATGACGTCAATGTCCTCGAACTCGATCCATTGGCGACGTCAATTCAGGTAACGCCTGATGCTTATCAGGTGTTTTTAAAAGATATGGGAAATCGTTTCGCACGTTGTTTAAAGCATGAAACTACTCACTAACTGGTTAGCTGCTACGGCTCGGCTACCACGCCAGCACAAGCTAGCACTCGCATCATTATCTCTTTTAGTTGGCGCTGCCTTGATGTGGCAGCCCCATCCTTTTTCCTCTTCACGTGATCGCCAACCGATACCTATCCCGAACGATACGCAAAATATCACCTCCGTCGAGCACAGTGAGCCTATCGAACAGGGTCTGGATGCCGATGATCCTGCACTTCGCGTACCGGAAGATGCATTAGAAAAAGACATCACCTCGGAAGCACCGCGCACCCACCAACACACGGTGGCTGCCGGCGATACGTTGGGAGGTATTTTTTCCCAATACGGACTTCCGATCAGCCAGCTTTATCAAATGCTTGATGAAAATGATCGCGTGGGTGACATCCGTCGTGGTCAAAACATGGAGTGGCAGGTCGATGAACAAGGACGGTTATTAACGTTCACCCTGTACCAATCGCTCAAATACCGGGATCAGTATCGTTTTGAGCAGGGGAAGGTAGCGTATGCGCGTTTAGAAACCAAAGGGGATCGTGAAAAAGTCACCGTGATTGGTCGTGTCAACAGCAGTTTTTACCAACAAGCTCGCCAAGCGGGGCTAACCCCCAATCAAATTCAAAACCTGGTTTCGGCATTACAATGGCGGTTTGACTTTGGACGCCAATCGCGTCGAGGCGATCAGTTTGCGATTCAGGTAGATAAAGAGTTTATTGACAATAAACCGGTCTCATCTGGAAATATATTCGCCATGCTCTATCGAGCGGGAGATCGTGATATCTTCATTTATCGACATACGGATGGCCGTTTTTATGATGAGCAAGGGCAAAGCTTAGATCGTGCCCTGCGCCGCATCCCTACGGCGAAACGCTACCGGATTAGCTCCTCGTTTGATCCTCACCGCAAGCATCCCATTACGGGGCGTATCTCTCCGCATAATGGGACCGACTTTGCTACCCCCGTTGGGACGTCGGTGCTAGCGGCAGGTGATGGCGTGGTGGTGAAAGCGCGCAAACACCCGTTAGCAGGAAACTATGTTGTCATCAAACATGGTCGTGAATACTCAACCCGTTATCTCCATTTACACCGGATTTTGGTGAAACCTGGCGACCACGTATCAATGGGACAACGGATTGCGCTCAGTGGCAACACGGGACGCTCGACCGGCCCACACCTGCATTTTGAGTTATTAAAGTACGGCCACCCTGTGAATGCCATGAAAGTGCCGTTGCCCGAAGCTCATCCCGTGCCGAGTCAGGAGAGAGGTGAGTTTCAGCGTCAAGCAAAACATGCGCAGCAAGCATTGGAGCAGCGTCTTAATGGGTAATAAATATTAAAAATGTGAGGACTCGCTCACATTTGGGGACGCAGGGTTTTCTTTCGTAGTGACTAGCAGGACACTACAAGGCTTAACCCTGCAACCCTGTCTCGCATTTTATACATGAAACGCCAATGTCTTTGTTTTTTATGGTTGGCTCTTGTTCTCCTTTGTCTGCCTTTGCATGCGCACGAACCACTACAAACGTCATTTCAATCTTATCCGGGGCTCAGTGCGCTTGGTGATGTGCGTGATGTCGCGGTCCAACCCTCAGGCGGTATGTGGCTGCTTAATAATCAAGGCGATATTTATTTCTTCGATGGACAACAATCCCACCCTCTAGACGAAACGCTGACCTTACCTGACGAAAAAATAGTGACCATCGCCTATGCCCACCAAACGTTATGGCTTGCGGGCCAACGAGGTATTTACCGCTTTCGAGCGGGTGACAATACACTAATCCAATATAAGTTGTCAGACAGCGGCAAAGACACTCGTGGCGAGAGTCAACCTCGATTAGCCGCGGTGAATAACACGCTGTGGTATATCCAAGATGGACAATTAAGCCGTTATCACGTTAAAGAGAATCAATTTCGTATTTGGCGAGCTGGTCAATGGCGTGCGGACCATACGTGGCTTACCGATGAGCACCGATTAGTCGCGATCGGCAAAGGTTTGTATCAGCTTACCGATGACGGTATTCGCCAACTCACGCGCTTTACAAGCTCTGTGACTGCGATAACGGCAAAGGGAGATAGAGCTTGGGTCAGTACTGAACGAGGTGTCTACCTCTTAGCGTTATCAGACCGTGCGGTTCAAGCACAGCATCTACTTAATACCCAAGGGGGTTACCAGCGCCTAACGGTTGGCTCCGGTGGGCTTTGGGCGGCGCGTGCCGATGGCGTCTATTTTCTCTCTATTAGCGGGGAAGCAACGCCCGTGTGGCAGCCCGGCGCTCGGTTAATACCGGGAAAGTCAGTCACCTTTTTGTGGGGCGACTTTGAGGGCGGCGTCTGGTTTTCAACCGATAAGACAACCCGTTATCGCGCGCCTGGGCAACGCTGGATTTCGCATCAACATCAGGATGTGCCAACAGCGATGACACAAGGTTTTCTGGCCAGTAGTGATTGGCGGGGGCTGTATTCAGGCGGTTGGCGGAATTTAAGCGCTGACCTCACGCTCCCCGAGTCTCTCTCGTCACTCTCGGCTCAGCATTTATATGTCGACTCAAATGGCGTTATGTGGCTGGCGTTCAAGGATCGCCTCATTCGCTATTGGCCTGAATCTGAAAAGGTCATCGATTATGGCACTAATTGGCAATCTGATGCGGGCGATATATTAGGCTTTTATGATGATGGCAGAGGGAGTGTTTGGATTCGTCATCGCCAAGGGCTGACGCGTTATCGTCATGACCAGTTCCAGCCGATACCGCTCATGGATGCTTTACTACCCATCGTTGATCTCTATGCCGATGAGCAAGGGCGGGTATGGTTGGTGAATAATAAGGGGCTATATCAATACAACCCAAACTTATCTAATTCAACCTCGGTGGCGTACCTAGCATTGGAGAATGAAGCCTTTCGCTGTATCACTGGAAATCGAGATGGTATCTGGGCGTACAGTAATCAGGCTTTAATCCACATTGCACCACGAGGTTTTATCCGCACTTTCCGACTGCCTTCTGAGTCTGAGCAAGTGGCTTGTTTTGCGTCTCGCCCGCATCAGTTGACCATTCTGGACGCTGAAAATAAGTACGTGATTGAAACCGACCAACTCGCGTTTTCGCTGCGTAAACCGCCTCAGGTGGTGATCGGGGCTCTGTGGCAGCAACATAAGCGCTGGCGTGTTGGCCCACGCCAGCAGACCGCAATCACACTGCTCGAAAAAAGCCCGGTTAACGTGTCTTGGGGAAGCTGGCCGCCAGAGCGTCAGGTCTCTCGTATTCATTACCAATTGGTCCCTTACCGACAATCTGGCCAGTCTTTGGCTAAACCGCTGGCCGCTTGGCAGCAAACCGGAAGAGAAACCTTCTCGTTAGCGAATATGGTCGGAGGGCACTATCAGCTTCGGATTGCCATTCCGCGTGATGGCGCGTCGCATACTGTACTGGATATGAGGGTCTCTATGCCGATATTGCCTCACCTGGTGAGCGGTGTCATGCTGATACTCTTTGTCAGTATTGTATTAGCCGCAGTTAGGTTAGCGTTCAAACAACGGCACCAGGTTGGGCAGCATACTGATTTTCCCTTGGATCATGCCGGTGCATATCCGCTTTTTCAGTCCACGTTGAAACCCATGTGGACTGAATACCAAGCGCTCGCTGTGCCGAGTGAAACTAAAAAACGAGAGGGTGCAACGGAGGCCTTGGCGGAATCCTCGGATGCTGGGTGACGTGATCACGACAAAACCGTTAATCCTTGAGTAACAAGCGCCTCTCTAAACTGACTCACAAGTGCTGTTTGCTGTGACGGTGAGCGCGGCGTCGCCTGGAGGTGCCCCCAGATTGGATTGGGCCATACTGCATCGTCGCGAAATCGCGCAACATGATGGAGATGAAGCTGCGGGACCAGATTACCAATTGCTGCAATATTGAGCTTATCGGGAGCAAAAAGAGATTCTAGACAGCTTGCGACCAGGGCGGACTCTTGCCAGAGTGTTTGTTGATCGCTTGGGCTGAGATGATGGATTTCTTCGATGCCACTTACCCGAGGGATAAGCAAAAGCCATGGACCAAAATCTGCGCCTGCAAGGCGTAATTGGCATAATGCAAAATCGCCGACATACGCGCTGTCAGCGGCTAAACGAGGGTGAAGACAAAAAGACATAGCCACTCCGTATTGAAATGAATCTCGCCAGCTTATATCACAACCGACGAGTGGGTCACGGCAAATAAAAAGCCCACCGACAAGGTGGGCTTCACTATTAGGTTATCTCGTCCGCTTAGCCATTACATGCGTTCAAGCGTATTGATGCCCAATAGCGCCAAACCTTGCTTGATGGTTTTCGCAGTGAGTGCGGCCATGCGCAAGCGGCTTTGGCGAGTGTGTCCTTCTGAGAGCAGGATTGGGCAAGCTTCATAAAAGCTAGAGAACAAGCCTGCAAGCTCAAAGAGGTAACTACACATTAAGTGCGGCTGTCCTTCTCGGGCTACAGATTTCACGGCTTCTTCAAATTGCAGTAGCTTAGCAACCAATGCTTTTTCTTTTTCGTGCTCAATGATCATCTCACCGTCAAGCGCATCCCGATCGACGCCTGATTTTGCAAAGACTGAGGCAACGCGAGTATATGCGTATTGCATGTAAGGCGCGGTATTCCCCTCAAAGGCCAGCATATGATCCCAGTCGAAAATATAATCGGTAGTACGGTGCTTGGAGAGATCGGAGTATTTTACCGCTGCCATCGCAACCGTCGTCGCGATATTCGCTTGCTCGGCCGCATCCATATCAGGGTTCTTTTCAGCAATCAGTGCTTTGGCACGCGTTTCTGCTTCGTCCAATAGGTCAGCAAGACGCACTGTGCCGCCCGCACGTGTTTTAAACGGTTTGCCATCTTTACCCAGCATCATGCCGAATGCATGGTGCTCCAAGCTAACGGTTTCCGGAACATACTCGGCTTTACGAACAATGGTCCAGGCTTGCATTAGGTGTTGATGCTGGCGTGAATCAATGAAATACATCACGCGATCAGCGTTAAATTGTTCATAGCGATACTTGGCGCAAGCAATGTCGGTGGTGGTATAAAGAAAGCCGCCATCACGTTTTTGGATGATCACACCCATCGGCTCGCCATCTTTATTTTTATATTCGTCGAGAAAGACCACCTGAGCCCCATCGTCTTCGACCGCGATGCCTTTCGCTTTTAAGTCTTCAACAATACCCGGCAGCATATCGTTATAAAGGCTCTCGCCCATGACATCTTTTGGTGTCAGGGAAACGTTTAGACGGTCATAGTTCTGCTGGTTCTGCTCTAACGTGACTTTAACGAGCTTTTCCCACTTCTCTTTGCAATAGGCATCGCCACGCTGCAATCGCACCACGTAGTCACGTGCGGTGGCGGCAAAGGCTTCGTCTTCATCGTAGCGCGCTTTAGACTCACGATAGAAGTTTTCAATATCGCCCAGCTCCATAGAGATATCATCACCGCGTGACTCGTGCAGCTCGAGGTTAGCAATCAACATACCGAATTGCGTTCCCCAATCACCTAGGTGGTTGGCCCGTGTAACCTTGTGACCCAAAAACTCTAATGTACGCACCACCGCATCACCGATAATGGTGGAGCGTAAATGACCAACGTGCATTTCTTTAGCAACGTTAGGTGCCGAGTAATCGACGACAATATTTTGCTTATCTTGTTTCTCGATACCTAAGTGAGCGTCGGACAGGGCGATATCCGCCTGTTTAGCCAGCCACTGATCGTTTAAAAAGATATTGATAAAGCCTGGACCGGCAATCTCTGCGCGACTTGCCATATCACCGAGATCAAGCGCGTCCAATACCTTTTGGGCAAATTCACGCGGGTTCGTCCCGATCTTTTTGGCTGCACCCATCACACCATTGGCCTGATAATCACCAAATTGTGGTTTTGCAGATTGACGCACTGCTGCTGGTGTGCCCTCAGGCGCACCCGCCGCAACCATGGCGGCAGAAACTTTTTCGTTAAGAAGACTTTGAATATTCACTTGCTTACCTTTACTACTAGCCGGGCTGATTATGAATGACCCGTTATGTGGGTTTCCAGCTTATCAATACAAGAATCCGCCAACACTGCATTGCGCGAGAATGAAGCGTGCAAACACAGTGTTGGCGGGATGCTGTATTGTCGCGAACCATGACGTTCATCGACGCGGATGATCCCTAATGATACCCATAAAACAGCAGGCATTGGCAATAGTTATTCACCGCCTTCCTTGATATCTTTACGCGCCGGAATACAACGAGCCTTTTTTCCCTCTCGGAGGTTACCAATTATGATGCCATTAAAGGCAAAGTCGTAGTGCGAGATGACACCACTTTTTAGATAAAATCAACCAGTTGCTTACACAGGTTCTTATGATCTCAACAATGAGGTAGAGGCCAGCGCCGGTGCGCTGGCAATCGATGGCAGTTTGGTGAGAATAAGGAGGCTGAGCTATAAAATCACGGTTTTATTGCCGTGTACGAAGACGCGATCGTCGATAACGCGAGCGATCGCTTGGCTGAGCACGCTTTTTTCTACGTCCCGGCCAGCTTTTGCCATATCTTGTGCGCTAAAGCTATGATCAACATGAATCACATCTTGGCCAATAATAGGGCCCTCATCCAAATCGTTGGTCACGAAATGGGCGGTCGCACCAATGATTTTGACCCCGCGCTCGAAGGCTTGATGATAGGGGCGTGCACCAATAAAGGCAGGCAAAAAGCTATGGTGAATATTAATAATGCGATGCGGATATTGGGCGACAAAATCTGGCGTTAGCACCCGCATATATTTGGCGAGAATAATATAATCAGGCTGGTGGCCTTGAATGGCCTTAATCATCGCTTGCTCGTGCTCGTCGCGACTTAATCCTTCATGGCTAACAAAGTGAAACGGGATATCAAACCGCTCGGTTAAAGGCTGTAACTTATCGTAATTCCCTACCACAGCGGCAATCTCTATATCGAGCGATCCGTCATACGCTTTCATCAAAATATCGCCGAGACAATGCGACTCTTTGGTGACCATGATCACCACACGTTTGCGACGCGAACTGACTAATTGACGCTGACTGCCGGGTGGTAATGCGTGGTCAAGATCCAATAGCAAGGTATGATCGTTGAAAATTCCCTCCAGCTCGGTGCGCATATAAAACTGACCGGTGGCGTGATCAACGTATTCGCGGTTATGAATAATATTGAGTTGGTGTTTGTAGCAAATATTGGTAATGGTAGCGATTAAGCCTTGAGCGTCAGGGCAATCCGTGAGTAGTGTTTTTCGTTCCATGCTGATACTGTGCTGCTTATTATTAAACCCTCGGTTTTACCCTGTCTGGCGGGCTAGGTCAAAGTGATTTTCGCAGTGATCTTGGCTTTCGACCCTGAATGGTTTGATCCATTTTGGGGGTTTGGCATAATGCTCTCTTTCCCCTGTGTATTTATCCAATGATCCGTAAGGTTTTCTCAGAGACGGGCGCGCTGGCTAAAGCCATTAACGGCTTCGTGCCTCGCCAACCGCAAACAGATATGGCGATCGCTGTCGATACGGCCATTCGTGAACAAGGCCAGTTAGTGGTTGAAGCGGGCACAGGAACCGGGAAAACCTATGCCTATCTGGCCCCGGTGTTGTTAAGCGGCAAAAAAGCGATTATCAGTACCGGGTCGAAAAACCTGCAAGAGCAGCTCTACCATCGCGATTTACCCTTGATGAAGTCTGCGCTGGGCTATACCGGTACCACGGCGCTACTCAAAGGCCGGGTCAATTATCTTTGTCCTGAACGTTTAGAGCGGCAAATCAGCGAGTGTCACCGCCCAGATAGTGAACCGGGACAACTGAGTCAGTTGGTCAAAATTCGTGAGTGGTCATCGTATACTGAATCAGGCGATTTGAGTGAATGCGAGGCGCTTGCCGAAGACAGTCCGCTCATTCCTGTTGTGACCTCCACCAATGATAACTGTCTGGGGAAAGACTGCCCGAGCTATGAAGATTGTTATGTAGTGAAAGCGCGGCGCCGCGCGATGGATGCCGATGTGGTGGTGGTGAATCATCATTTATTTTTGGCAGATGTCGCCATCAAAGAAACCGGCTTTGGTGAACTGATCCCAGATGCCGATGTGATGGTGTTTGATGAAGCGCATCAATTGCCCGATATCGCCAGCCAGTATTTTGGCCAGTCTTTGTCAAGCCGACAGCTTCAAGATGCCGCGAAAGATATTCATATCGCCTACCGGACCGAACTTCGTGATACCCGCCAACTGGAAAAAGTGGCCGATCGCCTCTCGCAAGCAGCGATGGATATGCGGTTAGTAATGGGGGAGCCAGGGTTTCGAGGCAATTGGCGCGAGCTTCAAGCGTCACCCGTGGTTGAAAAAGAACTGGTGCGACTGTCCGATGCCCTCGATTTAGTTCATGACGTTGTCAAGTTGTCGCTTGGGCGAAGCCAGTTATTGGATGCCGCATTTGACCGTATTACGCTGTTTAAAGCCCGATTAACGCGCCTTCGCGATACGTCGATAACCGGATATTCCTACTGGTATGAATGTACACGCCATCATTTTAGCTTGAATATTACGCCATTATCCGTAGCGGACCGTTTTCGTGAACAAATGGCCGAACAAGGCGGTGCATGGATCTTTACCTCGGCCACCTTGGCCGTAGAGGGAGATTTTGGCCACTTTAATCACCGATTAGGGATCGATGCCAAACAACAAATGACGCTGGAAAGCCCGTTTAATTATCCAGAACAAGCTCGATTGTGTGTGCCACGTCATGTCCCTGAGACCAATAGTTATCGCCGTGCGAATAAATTGGCCGCCATGCTCGGGCCGGTGATTGAACGCAACCAAGGCCGTTGCTTTTTTCTCTGCACGTCGCACCAAATGGTCCGTGAGCTCTCGGCGTTATTTCGCGAGCAGTTGTCATTGCCGGTGTTGATGCAAGGCGAAATGCCTAAACAGCGCCTATTGGCAGAATACTTGTCTTTAGGTAACGCGCTACTGGTGGCGACAGGGGCATTTTGGGAAGGCATTGATGTACGAGGCCAGGCCTTGAGTTGCGTTATCATTGATAAGTTGCCGTTTGCGTCGCCGGATGATCCTTTATTAAAAGCACGCATTGAAGACTGCAAATTGCAAGGTGGCGATCCCTTCGCTCAGGTACAAATTCCCGAAGCAGTGATCACGCTTAAACAAGGCGTGGGGCGATTGATTCGTGATCAACAAGACTATGGCGCATTGATTATCTGTGATAACCGCTTAGTCACCCGTGCCTATGGCGCGACCTTTTTACGCAGTTTACCTGCTATCCCACGGACACGGGAGCTTAACCATATTGACGATTTTTTGTCGCCCTCAGAGGCGGACAATAAAACCGTTCACTCGCATTTATCACATCAACCTATAGAGGGTTAAATGACGCTAAAAATACTTGCCGTCGATACGGCGACGGAGAATTGTTCAGTGGCACTTAGTTGTGGCGATCATGTTATTTCACGCAGTGAAATCGCCCCACGCGAACACACGAATAAGATCCTGCCGATGGTTGATGAAGTCCTGGCAGAAGCCGGCGTCGCACTCAGCCAGGTGGATGCGTTGGCGTTCGGCCGCGGGCCGGGCAGTTTTACCGGTGTACGCATTGGTATTGGTATTGCCCAAGGACTCGCTTTTGGCGCGGATTTGCCCATGATTGGCGTGTCAACGCTAGAGGCGATGGCGGCACAAAGCTACCGACTGAGCGGCGCAACCCGTGTCCTCGCTGCGATTGACGCGCGGATGGGCGAGTTATATGTCGGTCAGTACCAACGCACACAAACAGGTCGTTGGCAGTGTTTAGGTGAGGAAATGGTCGTCGCACCTGATGCGCTTTTACCTCACTCTAACCAAGGTGTTTGGACATTGGCAGGAACCGGCTGGCCTGCCTATCCTGATCTAGAGGCCCAGTTGGGATTGCAAAGCGTCAGGTCAGATGTGTTGTACCCGCAAGCGCAAGATATGATCGCGATTGCACAACACGCGTACCAGTCAGGAGAAGCGGTGGCCGCCGAGCTAGCCAGCCCTACCTATTTGCGAGATAAAGTCACGTGGAAGAAATTACCCGGGCGAGAGTAGGCCGGTAGTCGGTCGGTGAGCATAGGAAGCGAATATGGTATCGATTAACGGTGTACCGTCCCCACAGACGACCCGATCGAATCAATCCCAGCGTGCGGCAAACAAACAGAAAGCCACACGCAAGCAAACGCCGAAGACGACGCAAGTTGCCAACGCGGTTCGCCAGCGCGTTGACCCAGTGTCGGTTGCGCAAGCTGAGCAAGCGCAGCAACAGGTGCAGTATGATTTACCTGATGGTCGAGGTCGGCAGGCAATGGAATCTTACTTCGCCGTGTTAAACCAAACACGGCGAGAGGAACTGTTGAGCTTGGTTGGGGTCGATATATACGTTTAATGGCGCACAAAAGGAGCGTGTTGTATGAAACCTTATTGGCTAGTCGTTCTTGGTGCCTTGGTTTTAACCGGCTGCTCAACGTTGCCGGAGACACTCAAAGGACGCATGGATCAGCCCGTGACTGAATATCCAGTTGTGGCGAAAATGACTGAGGCGCAACGAGGCGAAGAAGTGCGCTTAGGCGGGATGATTGTCGGTGTCAACAACCGGGAGTCTGACTCGGTTGTAGAAATCGTTGCTTTACCAATCTCAGATGCGGGACGTCCCGATATTAAGGCCTCATCCCTCGGGCGTTTTAAAGCCGTTTTTGATGGGTTTGTGGAGCCTGCTGATTATGCCAAAGGGCGGCCGATTACCATTCTCGGCGACTTTGACTCACGCCAGCAAGGTATGGTCGATGCGTACGCCTATGATTACCCAGTGCTTAAGGTGAAAGGACATCAATTATGGAATATTGAGCAACAAGTGATTGATGATGACAGGCCGTATTGTTACGGGTCGTATTGTTCTCGACTTCGTATCGGTGTCGGTACCGGGCATGTGCAAAGTGTGATTACCCTTCCTTAACCCATAACGGGTCGCCATGCTATCCACACCGTTAAGTGCAAAGCTTGATGCTTTATTGGCCCAGCCTCCTGAGCAAGTGGGCCTTTGCTCGGGGTTGGTCGCCACATCTATCCCGCTTGCAGACATTCAGGTAGCGGCGGCTGTGCGTACGCCCAGCCATGGCGCACCGACATTAGTGTTCATGCACGGTTGGCAAGATAATCTCGCGAGTTTTCATTCGCTGCTTCCTTTATTGCCGCAAGATTTTGGGCTCATTCTGTTTGATTGGCCAGGACATGGTTTATCGGAACACAAACCCGGTGATTATTATTATCCGTTTTTTGACTATCTTGATGATCTGCACCAAGTGCTGAACCACTCATCGCTCTCGCTGCTCGGTCACACAGGGCAGGTGGTGCTGGTGGGTCATTCACTGGGTGGGGTGGTCGCTAGCTGTTATGCGGCTAGTTTCCCCGATAGTATTGATGCCATGGTGACCATTGAAGCACTCGGCCCGATCGCGGAACCTGAGCAGACGGTCACTGAACGTTTTGTGAACAGCTTGAATCAACGGGCCATTTTAAGAGCAAAGGCCCCCCGTTACTTTGATTCGGCGCTTAAGGCGCTACGGTTACGCGCCTCGATAAATAAAGTGTCGCTTGAGTCACTTCTGCCTTTGGTGGCTCGAGGACTTTCGGTATGTACACAAGGCGTACGCTGGCGTCATGACCGCAAATTAGGCGCAGAAGCGCTTTATCGAATGTCGCCAGCTCACAGTGAGTCGATTATTCGAGCGATCAATTGCCCAGTACTGGCGATTCGAGCGACAGATGGGTATCCTGCATTTCGCTCAACAGATGCGGCCATCCGGGCAACGTGGTTTCAACAACTCACCCTCGCTGAGCTTCCCGGAACCCATCA
The DNA here is from genome assembly GCF_001996185.1 of Salinivibrio costicola subsp. alcaliphilus. NCBI lineage: Bacteria > Pseudomonadati > Pseudomonadota > Gammaproteobacteria > Vibrionales > Vibrionaceae > Salinivibrio > Salinivibrio costicola. The sequence continues at coordinate 42,882 of NZ_MUFR01000001.1, read as the reverse complement.
TTGCCACCTTCAACAACCGCAACAAACTGTGTCGTTGATAACGGATTTTGTGACCAAAATTCAAACGCGCACTTAAAATGCTCGTGTAAAAATAATGTTAACGTTATGGTAGGCAGGTTAAACACTTGTTTGAATTATACCTTGCGTCGATCGAAGTGGGCAAAATAGCCGACCAGCAGAAATATAGGAGAAAGCCAGTGGAAAAGGTATGGCTTAATCGTTACCCGTCGGATGTGCCGGCGGAAATAGATCCAGATGCTCATCGCTCCCTTGTTGAAATGTTTGAACATTCTGTTCAACAGTACGCCGACCAGACTGCCTTTATTAATATGGGGCAGGTGATGACGTTTCGTAAATTGGAAGAGCGTAGCCGCGCGTTTGCGGCCTATTTGCAAAATGAGCTGAAGCTGAAAAAAGGCGATCGCGTTGCGATCATGATGCCAAACCTGCTGCAATATCCGATTGCTTTATTCGGCATTTTACGTGCCGGTTGTGTTGCTGTTAACGTCAATCCGTTATATACCCCTCGTGAGTTAGAGCACCAGCTGACGGACGCGGGAGCAAAAGCTATTGTGATTGTCAGTAACTTTGCCCATACATTAGAAAAAGTGGTCGACAATACCCCAGTCAAGCATGTGATTCTGACCAGCTTAGGCGAGCAACTACCGCGCGCCAAAGGAACCTTGGTGAACTTTGTGGTCAAATACGTGAAGAAAATGGTACCCAAGTATCATTTACCTCATGCCACATCGATGCGCCAAACGCTGAGTCGTGGTCGCCGAATGCAATACGTTAAGCCTTTCTTGAAAGGCGATGATGTCGCTTTCCTCCAGTACACGGGTGGCACCACTGGATTGGCGAAAGGCGCTATCTTAACCCACCGCAATATGTTGGCGAATGTCTATCAAGCAAAAGGTACCTACCAGCCGGTGCTTAATGCGGGTGAAGAAGTGGTGGTAACTGCATTACCGCTTTATCACGTCTTTGCGTTGACCGTAAACTGCCTGTTGTTTATCGAGATGGGGGGGCAGAACTTACTGATTTCTAACCCGCGTGATATTCCAGGCTTTGTGAAAGAGCTACAAAAATATCCATTTACCGCGATCACCGGCGTGAATACGTTATTCAATGCCTTACTCAACAACGAAGATTTCCATGAGCTCGATTTCTCGAACCTACGCTTGACCGTGGGAGGAGGCATGGCGGTACAGCGTGCAGTGGCTGAAAATTGGAAAAAACTGACGGGTAAGCACTTACTCGAAGGATATGGGTTAACCGAATGCTCACCTTTGGTTGCCGCGTATCCGTACGATTTGCGAGACTACAATGGCTCAATTGGTTTGCCCGTGCCGTCGACTGAGGTCCGTATTGTCGATGATGAAGGTAACGATGTCGCCGATAACCAACCCGGTGAGCTTCTAGTACGTGGCCCACAGGTGATGCAAGGCTACTGGAATCGGCCTGAAGCCACACGGGAGAGCATTGATGAACATGGCTGGTTAGCGACCGGTGATGTGGTGCAGTTTGATGATGATGGTTTCTTGCACATTGTTGACCGCAAAAAAGACATGATTTTGGTATCAGGTTTCAATGTTTACCCAAATGAAGTGGAAGACGTGGTCGCCCTGCACGAAAAAGTGCTCGAGGTTGCAGCGATTGGCCAGCCTGACGAGAACTCAGGCGAATTGGTGAAGATCTGTGTGGTGAAAAAAGATCCCTCGCTCACGCGAGATGATCTCGTTGCCCACTGTCGTAAGCATCTTACGGGCTATAAAGTACCGCGTGTAGTGGAATTTAGGGATGAATTACCTAAAACCAATGTTGGTAAGATTTTGCGTCGTGAGTTAAGGGACGAGCCTGAGGCGCCTGCGCAAAAAGCGTCGGCTTGATGCGAACCGACCCAGAAAAGGGTAAACTAGCAATAACGAATCACGAAATGCCGGCATCGCCGGCATTTTCTTTATGGGCTTTTTTGTGAACTATCAACTGATCACCTCTTCTCAACAACTCGTGGCTATATGCACGCGTCTTCGTCAGCAAGCAACCGTGATGGTCGATACTGAGTTTGTCCGCACTCGCACTTTCTATGCTCAGCTGGGCTTAGTTCAGCTTTATGACGGGGAGTGCCTCGCGCTGGTCGATCCTATCGCGATTGACGATTTATCGCCTTTGTGGGCACTGATGGCCGACGTCAGCGTGACCAAGGTACTACATGCGAGCAGTGAAGACTTAGAGGTGTTTCTACACCATGCGGGTGCGCTACCGACACCAATGATTGATACCCAAATCATGGCAGCATTTTTAGGCCATGGTGTATCGGAAGGGTTTGCAAGCTTAGTTGAGCGTTATGTCGGTGTGGCGCTGGACAAGGGCGAGTCACGCACTGACTGGTGTGCACGGCCACTGACCGACAAGCAAAAGCACTACGCCGCAGCAGATGTTTACTATTTGATGCCACTTTATCAGGCGTTGTCTGACGCCTTAGCGCAGACACCGTGGCAAGAGGCTATCGTCGAGGAGTGCGCACTGCTTTGCCTGAAAAAACAGCAGCCAAAGGCGGATGATGCCGTCTATCGAGAGATTAAATATGCTTGGCAGTTGAATCCACAACAATTGGCAGTATTGCAAGCGTTGGCAAAATGGCGAGCCAAAGAGGCACGACGTCGTGACATGGCGCTTAATTTTATCGTCAAAGAACAGCACCTTTGGAAAATGGCGCGATACGATATACGCACAGTAGAGCAAATGCAGGAACATGGGTTTGATCGCTTTGAAATTCGCTATCATGCACAAACACTGATAAAAATCGCAAAACAGGCTGACAAGGTGACTGCGGATAAATGCCCGCCAGCGCTGACACGGCTGGTCGATGAACCAGGCTATAAAGCGGTGATCAAAGCAATTAAAGAAAAAGTGCAAGAAGCGGCTGATAACGCTGGATTAGCGCCAGAGTTTATTGGCTCCAAAAAACAGCTGAATCAGCTGATTACTTGGGTATGGCGAGACGATTGCCAAGAAGAGAAACGCCCCGAATTAGCAAAAGGATGGCGTTACACGTTAATTGGCGATGCCCTGTTAGCGGCTATTCCCAAAAAGCCAACCGCCTAAACCTAAAAAGCGGTGCTCGTGCACCGCTTTCGTGTTTTTGAGAAAAAGGGGCCGTATTAGTGGTCCTTTCCTTCCTCGGGGAGCGTAACATTTAGCTCTAAAACAGACAGATCATCATCCCCTTGCTCGAGGCTAACCGATACCTGGTCTGGCGCAATATCGACATATTTCCGGATGACATCTAAGATATCTTGCTTAAGCTGAGGCAGATAGGTTGGAGCAGGGCTATCGGCACTACGACGCTCGGCAACAATAATCTGTAAACGCTCTTTCGCGATGTTGGCGGACTTTTTCTTAGTGGGCCGGAAGAATTCTAGCAATGCCACATTAGCCTCCAAATAAGCGTTTTAAGAAACCTTTACGCTCTTCCTCAATAAAGCGGAAGGGGCGCTCTTCACCCAGCAAACGAGCGATGGCATCTTCGTAGGCCTGGCCTGCGTCAGACTCTTGGTCAAGCACAACAGGCTCACCTTTGTTCGAGGCGTGTAATACCGACTGGCTTTCCGGGATCACGCCCAGCAGAGGAATGCGTAGAATATCTTCAACGTCTTCGACACTTAGCATTTCGCCATTGGTCACACGTGCAGGATTATAACGAGTGACTAATAAATGGTGTTTAACCGGCTCCTCACCGTTTTCTGCGCGGCGTGATTTAGAGTCAAGAATGCCAAGAATACGGTCAGAATCGCGTACAGATGACACTTCAGGATTGGTAGTGACAATTGCTTCATCAGCAAAATACAGCGCCATTAATGCGCCAGCCTCGATGCCCGCAGGAGAGTCGCAAATAATGTATTCAAAACCAAGCTCGTCCATGTCTTTTAAAACACGTTCAACCCCTTCTTTGGTCAGCGCATCTTTATCGCGTGTCTGAGAAGCGGGTAGAATAAACAAGTTTTCTACTCGTTTATCTTTAATCAATGCTTGATGGAGATTCGCCTCACCATTAATGACATTAACAAAGTCGTAGACAACACGGCGTTCACACCCCATCACCAAGTCCAGGTTACGTAAACCGATATCAAAATCGATAACCGCTGTTTTTTTGCCTGTTAATGCTAATCCGGTCGCTAATGCTGCACTTGAGGTGGTTTTTCCCACGCCACCTTTGCCGGAAGTAATTACAATAATTCGTGCCATTCCTCGTCCTTATTCTGTTATAGCGTGAGGGGGTCAATCTGTAAGCTTTCTTGATTAAGCGACACCATGGCTGGCCGCTCAACATGTTCTGGTGGAATCTTATCATTCAGCCAATAGCTACCTGCCACTGACAATAATTCTGACTGAAGGTTCTGACAATAAATGCGTGCTTGTTTTTGTCCGCATGCGCCGGCAATTGCTCGGCCTCGTAGCACGCCATAAATATGAATGCTGCCATCTGCAATCACTTCTGCCCCGGCGCTAACATGATTCAAGATGACCAAATCTGCGTTTTTAGCATAAATTTGCTGGCCGGAACGAACAGGCGCGGTGACCACTTTTGCTGGCGTTTGTATCGGATCTGCGATCCGTGACTGCTTACTTGATTTAAGCACGGCCAGTCCCGAATCTAGCGCAAGTTGGCGTGTATGGTTGTGCGTGACCCCAGTCAGTCCGATAAGAATCATTCCCGTTGCCTGTAAACAGCGCTTTAACGCACTGATGTCAGGACATTGAGAAAGGCGTTGAACATCAGCCACAACGGGGGCACCTTCAAAAAAACCAGGTGCTTGAGTGACCTTCTCGGCCAGCACATCAGCCGCCGCGGCGAAGTTATCGTCAACAAGATGGAGGACGGATAGGGTGAAAGTAGAGCCTTTCAACTCCGGTTGTTTAAGCATGTGATTCGATCCCGGTTCTGTCGTTAAAACACGAGTCAGACGCGCATTATCAGACGTTGAATAGCATGGTATATTCACAGCACGGATGCGGCAAGCAAGGTTTGCTTTTCGAGTCAGATTTCTCGTTTTAATGATGTTTTTTAGCTTTATAGTGAGAAACCACCGCAAATACGTGTTTTGATACACTTTGCGGTAAAGTTTAACAAACCTTTGCCCGAGGATGACAATTTATCGCCTGTTTTATGGCATGCTCGTGAGGACTTTTGAGATGTATTGCGCAATTTATCGAAGCAAAAAGAAAGAAGGCACCTATCTTTATCTTGCAGAGAAAGATAAATTTGATGATGTGCCAGAGGCGCTGATGAACAGCTTTGGGCAACCAGAGTTCGCAATGATGATTGACTTGGACAAGCGTGAAAAGCTTGCGGTGGTCAATATCACCAAGGTAAAGCAAAGCCTGCAAGAGGAGGGGTTTTTTGTACAGCTGCCCCCACCTCCGGACGTAGCGCTGCAGGCTATTCGTAATAGAAACGAAAAACTGTAAAAGGAAGACTATGCGCAAAGGTATGATTTCAGCCTGTATGGCGGCTGCATTAATCGTTAGCCCAGTGATGGCCAAGCCAGGATTTGAACAATATGTGGCCTCATTAAAAGATGAAGCTCGTGAGGCAGGGATTAGCGATGCATTGCTCGAGCGAGCGTTTGACGGGATTGAATATCATGAACGTGCGGTAAGCTCAGATCGAAATCAACCCGAGCGGCGCCTTACTTTAGACGAGTATATTCCCCGTGCGGTACCAGACTGGAAAGTGGCGCAAGCGAAAAAGCTCTACAATCAGCATTATGACGCATTAAAAAAAGTGGGTGAACAATACCAGGTGCAACCACGTTTTATTGTTGCCCTGTGGGGCGTTGAAAGTAACTTTGGTAAGCTCCAAGGCAGTTATAATGTGATTGAGGCATTGTCGACATTGGCATTTGATGGCCGTCGAGAAGCTTTTTTCCGTAAAGAAACCATGGCAGCACTGACAATATTACAGCAAGGTCATATTGCCCCCGAAGACATGAAAGGATCATGGGCGGGAGCAATGGGGCAATCTCAGTTTATGCCCAGTTCGTTTATTAATTATGCTGTGGATGGCAACCAAGATGGTAAAAAGGATATTTGGCAAACGGAGGCCGATGTTTTTGCATCGGCAGCGAATTATCTGAAACAAGCTGGCTGGGATGATACCTACACATGGGGTCGGCAAGTTCAAGTTCCAGAACAGCTTGATCGGTCTCTACTCGGTACCGGAGCAGACAAGGGCTTATTGTTAAGTGACTGGCAGACGAAAGGCGTAAGACGCATGAACGGCCAAGCGTTACCCAAGGTCGACATCAAAGCATGGCTCATTCAGCCTGATGATGAAAAGGGGAGAGCGTATTTGGTCTACAATAATTATCAAAGCTTATTGAAGTGGAACCGCTCGCATTACTTTGCTCTGGCGGTTAGTCATTTAGCCGATAGAATTAAATTTGATTGATACCCTATAACAAAAAAAGAGGCCTTGGCCTCTTTTTTCTTTTTCCTTGGTAAAAAGTTTATGCTTCTTGACCAGGGATGAGGAAATCGTCGAGTGTTGCAGAACCACTTTCCGTCGCTTCGCGAATAACCTTAGGCATACGGCCTTGACCTGTCCATGTTTTATGTGAACCGTCATTATCAGTATATTGGTATTTAGCTGGACGTGCTGCGCGCTTTCCTGGTGTTTTCGCTTTAGTGCTGCCACCTAATAGCTTCATGAGCTCTTCTGGCTCAATGCCATCGGCCACTAACATTTCGCGGTATTTCTCTAGCTTTTCTAAACGCTCTTGTTCTTTTGCTTCTTCTTCGCGATCAATTTCTTTACGCTCTTCAACCACAGTATGTAGTTTCTCTAACGCTTCGTTTAGTTGCTCGGTTGACATCTCTTTGGCAAGAGCGCGTAAGCTACGCAGGTTGAGTAACGCTTTCATTGCATCAGACATTATTGGTTCCTGTTTAATTTATTTGTTAATAGAAGGATGATAGCAGTATAAATGAAATATACAATATTACATATATTAATACGCCACATTGTTCATTATTTGCAAGTTATTCGCAATCCTAGCGTATAGTTTTAGTGGCGTTTTGATTCTTGTGTCTAAAAAAATAGAATGCGCGTCGTTTATCATTGGCATGGAAAAGGAATAGAACGCCTGACAACGAGCCGATGATTTTTCAAACATAAACAGTTGCGATAGTGAGCACGATGTGTAGAATGCACTTCGCTTAACGTAGAGGTGCGTTGTTTATGAGTCATGCGCAAGAGGGTGATACCGATGAGGGCGCATAAAAGGAAACAATGCCGAAGCCAATCAGGTCATCACACCGATTGAGCTGGGGCTGTTACCGAAGAGGAGCAGCACTGCCATAGTACTTAGAAACACACTATGGAGCGCTACTGTATGTAGGAGGCAAGTTGTTTGCCGTGTAATACCACGCCTTACCGTCTTCGTTTCTGCAGTAGATCTCCAACCACCTGGTTGATATTGAGATCATGAACTTAACAGACTTTTCTTCATCCGCTTTATCACTGCTTCCTCCGTTGCTGGCCTTGGGTCTCGCGATTGCAACTCGACGTGTCTTATTGTCGTTGGGTATGGGGATAATCCTTGGCACCGTATTACTGACGGATTTTTCACTTGTGCCCGCTAGTCAGTATTTACTGGACGTGATCACTGGCTTATTTATCGCTGATGGCGGTTTAAACAGCTGGAATTTGAGTATCCTCGCCTTTTTAATATTATTGGGCATGATTACCGCGTTATTATCCTTATCGGGGGGGACGCGCGCGTTTGCGAATTGGGCACAAAGCCGGATTAAGAGTAAACGTGGTGCGAAGTTACTGGCTGCTTTTCTTGGGGTATTCATCTTTGTTGATGATTACTTTAATAGCTTAGCGGTGGGGGCCGTTTCTCGCCCAGTCACGGATCGTTTTCATGTTTCACGGGCAAAACTTGCCTATATTCTCGACTCGACCGCGGCGCCTATGTGTGTGATTACACCGGCCTCCAGCTGGGGAGCCTATATCATTACCGTTATTGGCTCTATCTTGGTTGCGCATGGTGTTACCGATTACACCGCACTGGGTGCGTTTGTCATCATGATTCCGATGAACTTTTATGCCATTTTTGCGCTGCTGTTAGTGTTTGCCGTGGTCTGGTTTCAGCTTGATATTGGCCCCATGCGCCAATTTGAATACCAAGCAAAAAAAGGCAGCCGATTAGGTGATGAAAGCGAACATTGTGCTGATATTTGCGATGATTTAGGCATCGAAGAAAGTGAAAATGGCAGTGTAGCGGATCTGGTGGCCCCGATAGTCGTGCTAGTGATCGCCACGATTAGCGCCATGCTTTACACCGGTGCGCAATCTTTAGCCGCTGATCATCATGCATTCTCTATACTGGGAGCGTTTGAGAATACCGACGTCGGCATGTCATTACTGTGGGGCGGACTGGCCGGCCTGTTTGTTGCGCTAGTGATGACGGTTAAACAAGGCATTGCTAAGCCCGATATTGCGAAGACGTTATGGGTCGGCGCTAAATCAATGTTTGGTGCGATTCTTATATTGCTATTTGCTTGGTCGATTGGCCATATCATTGGTGATTTACAAACGGGTAAATATTTATCCTCGTTAGTACAAGGTAACCTACCTGCTCAATTGTTACCTGTGGTTTTATTTTTATTGGCGGCAGTGATGGCATTCGCCACGGGCACGTCGTGGGGCACATTTGGTATTATGCTCCCGATTGCGGGGGATCTTGCGGCAGCGACGGATATTGCGCTGATGTTGCCGATGCTGTCTGCGGTATTAGCCGGTGCTGTATTTGGCGATCATTGTTCTCCTATCTCAGATACCACTATTTTATCCTCAACAGGGGCGCGCTGTGGGCATATTGACCACGTCGCCACGCAGCTACCTTATGCAATCGGGGGCGCAGTCGTTGCGACATTTGGCTTCTTAGTGCTTGGCTTTACCGCCTCTTTGTTATGGTCATTAGCCGTGTCGACGCTGGCGTTCATTCTTTTGTGCTCGGGGTTACTTTGGCTTAAAAAGCGGCCCTGTCAATTGAAAGGCTAGTCGTTCAAGCCCCGCATAAACGGGGCTTTTCTTTTTCTGCGGGTTCGGTAGCATGCCGGTGTATTGAATAATGTTGGCCCTGAAGTAGGGCGTTACGTGTAGAGACAGTTATGGCCCAGTTATATTTTTACTATTCGGCAATGAATGCCGGTAAATCGACCACCTTGTTGCAATCTGCGTTCAATTATCAAGAGCGTGGGATGCAGCCTTTACTGTTCACCGCCGCGATCGATAATCGCTATGGGCAAGGTAAAATAAGTTCACGTATAGGCCTGGACGCGGATGCACATCTGTATGACAACCAAACGTCGTTGTTTGAGCATGTGGCGGCCATTTTATCTCAGGACAAAGTCGACTGTTTGTTAATTGACGAGAGCCAGTTTTTAACTAAGCAGCAAGTACTGGAACTGACCGATGTCGTGGATAAATTGCGGATCCCTGTCCTATGTTATGGTTTGCGTACCGATTTTCGTGGTGAATTGTTTGAAGGGTCACAGTACTTACTCGCGTGGGCTGACAAATTAGTGGAGCTTAAAACTGTGTGTCATTGTGGGCGTAAAGCCAGTCGTGTCATTCGGCAAGACGCTGAAGGCAACGCGATTGCAGATGGCGATCAGGTTGTGATTGGGGGCAATGAACGTTATGTGTCTGTTTGTCGTCGCCACTACAAGCAGATGCTCGGGCTGCTCTGAGCAATGGAACCGGTGTGACACACTGAAAAGACAAAAAAGGCGAGCAACAGCTCGCCTTTTCTTCAATTTGGCCGATCGGGATCAGTGCTATTTCACTGCCTCTTGATCGACTGGCACAATTTGGCTGGCATGGTAGCCTTTAGGTCCTTCCTCGACTTCGTAGCTGACGGTTTGCCCCGCTTTTAATGTCTTATATCCATCCATTTGAATCGTAGAGTAGTGAGCGAATACGTCTCCTTCCCCTTCTCCTGGACAAATAAAGCCAAATCCTTTTGCATTGTTAAACCATTTTACTGTACCAGTTTCCATGCGACACATCCTTCTTGCATCAAACTTTGCATACCTCGTGATAAACGCCTTGTCACCTTCTGGTTAGCCTTGAGCTTGGGATTCCCCCTGGCGCAGACTGACCGAAGCCAGCTTGGTCATTTACCTACCACACAATCCACTTTAGTAGATACTTTTAGGCAGTCAAGCGCTGGCTATAACATATAACAAGAATGTAATAATAAATCGAAAAAGTGTGAGGGAGTGACGATAATTCATTAAAGAACAGACATGTCATTTGCATGAATGTCGGACTGTTATCGATGCTTTTTCGCTCGTGATAAGTGTTGTTTTTATGGTTTTTTTTATATAACACATTGTTTAATAATGTTTTGTTTGAGAAGTTGTTTTTTTGTTGTGATTTGACGTTGTTTGCCGGCGCGGTATCGCGTTTACGAAGGCGTGTTAGCGCCAAATGCGTAAACATGAAGGTTTATTGAATAATTGTAAGAAGAAAGAATACAGGATAAGCGAACATATGATCCTGCTTGCGTGGTGATAGCCCATCGGGTAGGTGTATGTCTGCCTTTTTTTTTGTGCACGCATACAGGCACCCGGTTGGCAACACATTTTCATGGGCTTTGGCATAGTCAGTGAACGAATTTGCGTGTTTCACCCTATATATATGTGCAACGATAAAGCACTACCATGATTAACAATTGCTCAGACAAACGATGTTCGCATTGAAAAGGTTGCTGGAATACAATCTGTAGCTTAACTTTAAAGACAGGTGGACGGGATTCGTGGATGGCAGTGCTGCCCCGCCACACAATGAGCCTTGATACCCTAACAATGCATTGAAGTGGTTATGAGTAATTGGAATCAATGGGGTTTGCCTGACGCAGAGCTTGAGGCGTCAGAAAAAACTAAGTTACAACCGCCATCGATGTACAAGGTGGTGCTCAACAATGATGACTACACTCCCATGGAGTTTGTTATCGAAGTGCTCCAGACGTTTTTTGCCATGGATGTGGACAAAGCGACACAAGTCATGCTGGCGGTGCACTATGAAGGAAAAGCGGTCTGCGGTGTGTTTACTGCCGAGGTCGCTGAAACGAAAGTGGCACAGGTAATGATGTATGCCAAAGAGCATGGCCATCCGCTACTGTGCACGATGGAGAAAGCGTAAGCTGCTTCATCACGCTTTAGCGCGGTTTTTGAGGGAGGTGCCTTTATGCTTAACAAAGAACTTGAAGCAAGTTTGAACGGCGCGTTTGCACGTGCGCGTGAAAAACGCCACGAATTTATGACGGTGGAGCACCTGCTTCTCGCGTTAATCGAAAATGCGGCGGCGCATGAAGCGCTGGTGGCATGCCGAGCTGATCTGGAGGCGCTACGCAAAGAACTCGACGCGTTTATTGAACAAACCACACCGCTGATCCCGGCGGATGATGAGTCGCGAGAAACACAACCCACGTTGAGCTTCCAGCGCGTCTTGCAACGGGCCGTGTTCCATGTTCAGTCATCGGGGCGCAGCGAAGTCAGTGGTGCGAACGTGCTTGTCGCTATCTTCAGTGAGCAAGAGTCGCATGCGGCTTATTTGTTGAAGAAAAACGATGTCAGCCGCTTAGACGTGGTGAACTATATCTCCCACGGCACCACCAAAGACGACAGTGAAGACCTTCCCAGTAGTGATATGGGGACAGAAGAAGCGGGCGCCGACCCAGGTGAAGATCGCTTAGAAAACTTTGCTACCAACCTAAATCAGTTGGCGCGCGTCGGTGGCATAGACCCCTTGATTGGTCGTGACAAAGAGCTTGAGCGAACCATTCAGGTGCTGTGCCGTCGTCGCAAGAACAATCCATTGCTGGTGGGGGAAGCCGGCGTGGGTAAAACAGCGATTGCCGAAGGGCTGGCGTGGCGCATTGTCGAAGGCCAAGTGCCCGATGTCATTAAAGACTGCGTCATCTATTCGCTAGATATTGGCTCGCTCTTGGCGGGGACCAAGTATCGCGGTGATTTCGAGAAACGTTTTAAATCAATTTTAAAGCAGCTTGAGAAAGAAGATCATGCCGTACTTTTCATTGATGAGATCCACACTATCATTGGCGCGGGTGCGGCAAGTGGCGGCCAAGTCGATGCTGCAAACTTGATCAAGCCGCTACTGAGCAGCGGTAAGTTACGTTGTATTGGTTCGACAACCTACCAAGAGTACGGCTCTATCTTTGAGAAAGAGCGTGCATTGGCGCGTCGCTTCCAAAAAATTGATGTGTTGGAGCCGTCTATCGACGATACCACCAAGATCTTGATGGGCTTGAAACCGAAATACGAAGCTCATCATGAAGTGCGGTATACCAACAAAGCGATTCGTGCGGCGGTTGAGTTGTCGGCAAAATACATCAATGAGCGCCACCTTCCTGACAAGGCGATTGACGTGATTGATGAAGCGGGCGCGCGATGCCGAATGGCACCTGCGAGTAAGCGTAAAAAAACCGTCAACGTGCCTGATGTTGAAACCATGATTGCAAAAATGGCACGGATCCCGGAGAAGTCGATATCTTCTTCCGATAAAGATGTGCTGCAGTCGCTAGACGACAAACTTAAGATGTTGGTGTTTGGGCAAGATACTGCGATCACGGCATTGTCAGAGGCGATTAAACTCAGTCGTGCCGGCTTGGGTGATGATAACAAACCCGTGGGGTCGTTCTTGTTTGCTGGGCCAACAGGTGTGGGCAAAACAGAGGTGACCGTGCAGCTTGCGCGTGCCATGGGCATTGAACTCCAACGTTTTGATATGTCCGAATACATGGAGCGTCACACCGTTAGCCGCTTGATTGGTGCACCACCAGGTTATGTTGGCTACGATCAAGGCGGCCTGCTGACGGATGCGGTGATTAAGCATCCTTACAGTGTGGTGCTGCTTGATGAGATCGAGAAAGCGCATCCTGACGTGTTTAACTTGTTACTCCAAGTCATGGATAATGGCACACTGACTGACAACAATGGCCGCAAAGCCGATTTCCGTAATGTTATCTTGGTGATGACAACCAACGCCGGGGTGGCGGAAACGGTACGTAAGTCCATCGGTTTGATTCAGCAGGATCACAGCCATGATGCAATGTCGGAAATTAAAAAGGTATTTTCACCTGAGTTCCGTAATCGTCTCGACAATATCATCTGGTTCAATCACTTGGATGAGCAAGTCATCTTGCAAGTGGTGGATAAATTTATTGTTGAGCTGCAAGCGCAACTGGATGCTAAAGGTGTTTCACTCGAAGTGACATCGGAAGCCAAACAGTGGTTGGCAGAAGAGGGCTACGATAAGGCGATGGGTGCGCGACCGATGGGGCGTGTGATTCAAGATAATCTGAAAAAACCATTAGCGAACGAACTGCTCTTTGGTTGTTTGATCAATGGAGGAACGGTTCGAGTGGTATTGAAAAACAACCGCTTGGACTTCCAGTTCAGTGATCAAATGGAGCCCGCGTAACGGCAGTTGCTCACGTAAGTGTTCATTAAAGCAAGCGTTCACCAAAAGCAAAACCCGGCCTGAGAGCCGGGTTTTTTTGACCGCGTTCGGAGGATTAACGCGAACGGAAAACGATGCGACCTTTCGACAAATCGTAAGGGGTCATTTCAACAGTGACTTTGTCGCCGGTCAGGATGCGGATGTAGTGCTTACGCATCTTGCCTGAAATGTGGGCAGTCACCACGTGACCGTTTTCTAGTTCTACGCGGAACATAGTGTTAGGCAGCGTATCCAATACGGTGCCTTGCATTTCAATTACGTCTTCTTTTGCCATTGAATCCTCTTAGGCTTATTCTGATAGCCAATTTTTTGACCGACAGATAATGCCTCTATTCTGAAAGTCTGTAAAGTTCGGGTGCGAATTTTACCCTGTTGGGGCGCACCTTGCTAGAAAAAATAGCGACTATTGTGGAATAACTGGCCAGGAAAAGGCCCGCCACTGCTGATTAATAAAGCGTTGGTGGGGATAATAGTCCGCTTTATAGCGCATCGCGGCGCAGGCATCGATTTGGTAGCCCAAATACAGCCAAGGTAACTGCATCGATTTTGCTAGCTGGAGTTGCGCTTGAATACTCACACGTCCTAATGAAAATCGGTGCTGGGGGTCAAAAAACGTATACAAGGCACTAAGGCCGTCATCCACCACATCGATCACTGCCACGGCGATCAAGCGTGAACGCTGTTCTTCATTTTGGTACAGATGAATAAAGCGCGGGGTTAGCCAATCACTATGGATAAAATCTAAGAAGTCTTGCCGTTTGGCCGGGTACATGTTGCCCTCTGAGTGACGGGCGGTAATATAGCGGTCATACAACTCGAACCAGTGGTCATCTAACTGGTCACTGACGTGCATAGTGAGGCGCTTGAGCTGGCTGCGATGCCGCTTTTGACTTTTTGATGGGCGGTAATGGTCGACATCGACTCTCAACGCTTGGCAAGCCTGACAAGAAGGACAATGAGGACGGTAGATGAGATGACCGCTTCGCCGAAAGCCTGCCGCTAACAGCGCGCCATAACGTTCGCGTTGATGGTATTCTGGAGACATCACCACCGCGAGTTGCTCAGTTTGATCAGTAAGATACTGGCAATCAGCGCCTGGTGTGACGCCAACTTGGATTCCAACACTCATGTTATTCTCCAATCGGCAAGACGTTGCGGTGGGTAGCCATCAGCAATAGGGCGGTCACGATGTGCGTGAAGCGCGTCGATAAACGTATGACGTGACCAAGGTTGCGCACCTAATGACGCTAAATGCGGTGTCATCATTTGGCAATCAATATATTGCCCTCCTTGGTGAGCAAAATATTGGCTGAATTGCCACAGCGCGAATTTAGACCCATTCGTTGTGCTTGAAAACATGGACTCACCGCAGAAAATGGCCCCCACCGACACACCGTATAATCCGCCGACTAATGTATTGCCTTGCCATACTTCCACGCTGTGGGCATCACCTTGATGATGAAGCTGGCAATAGGCCGCTTGCATTTCGTGCGTGATCCAAGTTTGCTCCGGCCCTCGAATCTCGGCACAGATAGCAATAACGCGCTCAAAGGCCTGATTCAAAGTAACCGTCATTCCGGACTTTCTCGCTGCTTTTTGTAAGCTTCTGCTGGCGTGAAACTCGGTTGGCTGAATGATGGCCCGCTCACTGGGTGACCACCATAACAGCGGGTCATCTTCACCAAACCACGGGAAAATCCCGTTGCGATACGCAGACATTAGCCGAGCAGGGCTAAGATCCCCCCCGATGGCAAGCAAGCCATCGGGATGATCCAGCGCCTCGGTGACGGGAGGAAAACGAACGTCATCTTGCGCTAAAGAAGGCAAATAGAGGGTCATCGTGTGCTCTCTGATTTACAGCCGATGCATCAATTGTGCATAGCGTCCATTGGCATCGATCAATGACTGATGCGTCCCTTGTTCAATAATCTGACCGGCATCCATTAAGCAGACAGTGTCCACCTGCTCCAAGCCAACAAGACGATGGGTAATGATCACCACTGTTTTATCTTGGCAATGGGTTTTCAATAAAGACAGGATTTCGGCTTCAGTTTGCACATCTAAGCCTTCTGTCGGTTCATCTAAGAGCATAATCGGGGCCGAATGCAATAAACCACGCGCGATACCTAAACGACGGCGCTCACCGCCTGATAACTGGCGTCCACCATCGCCTAGCCAGGTGTCTAAGCCTTGCCCTTCTAATAGACGCGCTAACCCGACCTGCGTCAATGCGTGAGATAATGCCGAGTCTGAGGCATTTGGACGGGCGAGAATGAGATTATCGCGGAGTGAGCCGTTAAAGAGATCAACCCGTTGCGTCACCACAGACATAGCATCACGTAACCTAGACTCATCCCACTCGCTCAACGGAACACCATCGAGTGTAATTTGCCCCTGAGTCGGATCCCATGCACGCGTCAGCAAGCTCATAAGGGTCGACTTACCACAACCTGTACGACCTAATAGCGCGACGGTTTGCCCTGCTGTGATGTCCAGCGAGACCCTTGATACCGCCTCTTGTGCCGCCCCAGGGTATTGATAGCTCACCTTATTCAAGCCAATTGATCCTGTTACCGGTCCTTTGTGGCCATCGAGAGGGAAAGGAACACTGGGTGGGCGTTCTGTGATGGCGTTGAGCCGTTTTGCGGCCGTGAGCGTTTTGCCTAAATATTGGAAAGCTGCCGTAATCGGCATCATCAGTTCAAAGCTTGCCATGGTCGTAAACGCTACCATGGCGATGAGGGGGCCTGGTGCACGATCGCCAACGCCATCGGCTGCCAGCCAAATCATCAAGACTAACGTGAGTCCGGTGGCTGCGATTAGCACGGCGTTAGCCCATCCTGTGATACGGGCCATATTCGCTTGCGCGTTGAGCATCGCTTGTTCGCTGTCGTCAATGCGCGCACGATATCGCTCACGAGCGCCAAATAAGGCTAATTCTGCATGGCCTTGCAGCCAATCTAGCAGGGCAACGCGGGTTGCGGCATTTTGTTCTAGTTGATCTCGGCCCTGATCCTTGCCCAGACGATAGAAAACGATCGGTAGACTGACAAGCAGTACCAGCAAACTCAGACCCAAGGCAATACCAAGCGTCGGATCAAACCAGCCCAAGAATAAGCTCACGGCTAATACGCCCAGTACACCCACAATCATGGGGCTAATAAGGCGTAGATAAACATGATCCATGGCGTCGACATCCGCCACCATGCGGTTAAGCAAATCACCATCACGCATATTCAGACGATGGTCGGGGACTAACGGCGCCAATTTACGGAAAAACGACACGCGGAGATCAGCAAGCAACTTGAAAGTAGCGTTATGGCTGACCACACGTTCCGCCCAGCGACCAAAGGTGCGCCCAATAGAAAACCCACGCACGCCCGCGGCTGGCAACATATAGTTAAAGGTGGCGATGCCTGCGATACCGGCCACTGCCGCTGCGGCAATGAACCAGCCAGAGAGAGTGAGCAAGCCAATGGCGGCAAATAAAGTGGCAAACGCGAGGACAATGCCCAAACTTAAGCCAAACCAATGACGTTTATACAAGCGTAGATACGGCAGGAGTTCACGCATCAAGATTTCTCCTATCGGCTGAAGCCAGCATCTCTGCCAGCGGCCCTGTGTGCGCTAATTGATGATACTGGCCTTGTTGAACCAGCTTTCCGTCGGCCATCAACCAGACTTGATCACTGTTAGCCAGTGCATCTAGACGGTGAGAGACCTGGATGCAGGTTTTAGCTTGAGTGGCAGCGTGTAAGCTTTCAATGACCAGCTTTTCACTGTGTGCATCCAGGCTCGCAGTCGGTTCATCTAGCACCCATAACGCACCGTCTTGCAACAAGGCGCGTGCGACAGCGACACGCTGCGCTTGGCCGACGGATAAGCCGCCATTGCGATCACCGACGGCGTGCGCAAGGCCATTTTTTAACCGCATCACGAATTCATCCACATAGGCTTGTGTCATCACCTGGTTAATCGTTTCTGGACTCGCATCGGGGTTGGCGAGCGCGATATTATCGCGAATACTGCCATGGAACAGTTGTGGATTTTGCCCTACCCAGCTAATGGCTTGTCGCCAATGCGAAAGTGCCAGCTCACTGCGTTCACAGCCATTAATGGTCAAGCTACCTCGGTAGGGAAGAAAGCCGAGTAACGCATTGAGTAAGCTAGATTTTCCGGCGCCACTCACGCCAACCAGTGCGATATGTTCACCGGGCTTAATATGAAAACTCATGGGACCGGCGAGTACCTGGCCATCTGGGCTGAGCACTTCGAGATCCTCGGCAGTGATGGTGACCGTGGCCAAGTCGGGAGTTGCTTCTCCTTGCGTGCCTGTATCAGGCTCAGCGTTTAAAAATGTGACAATCGATTCAGCAGCCCCAATCGCTTGCGCTTTGGCATGATAAAAGGTACCGAGATCGCGAAGCGGTTGGTAAAACTCCGGTGCCAACACCAGCACAAACAAGCCGGTAAAGAGCGAAATAGGCGCTCCGTAATGACCAAAGTCAAGCTCACCGATAAAACTAAAACCAAAATACACCGCCACAACCGCAATCGAAATCGCCGTAAAAAACTCAAGCACCGCAGAAGATAGGAACGCGAGACGTAATACTTCCATCGTTCGTTGACGGAACGTATGTGACGCCAGGTGTAACTGATCGGCTTCGGCATCAACGCGATTAAATAGTTTTAGTGTGGGTAGGCCACGTAAACGATCGTAAAAATAGCCGGATAAACGCTGCAGTGCTTTAAAATTCTTGCGGTTAGCATCGGCAGCTTTCATCCCGACCAGTGCCATAAACAGGGGAACCAGCGGTGCTGTGATTAAAAAGATCAGCCCAGAAGCCCAATTGATTGGAAACACGACGACTAAAATCACTAAGGGGATCAAGACTGCGATCGCCATTTGGGGTAAGTAACGAGCGAAAAAGTCCTGTAACTCCTCAACCTGCTCAAGGATCAGGCTTGCCCAGCTCCCCGCGGGTCGCCCTTGAATACTCACAGGTCCAAGCGCATGAAGTCGGTTGAGTATTAACTGGCGGATGTGTTGCCGAATGACCTCACCACAGCGATAGCCAGTTTGTTCTTTGGCCCAACTACACCCAGCACGGGCTAAAACAACGCCGACCAATGTGAGAAAACTTGGCAGTAAGGCGTATTTATCGGTTTGCTCAATAATCAGTTGATGCAGCAGGTGGGCAAGAAGTGCTGCTTGGGCAATCAAAAGCACACCAGAGAGGAGTGCAATGCTAATCGTCGCAACTAACCAGGGTTTGGCTAACGTGCTCTGCGACTTGAGCCATTGGGTTAGCGCCCGCTGTTTAGATTTATCCATATCATCTTATTATTCTATCAAAGCCTGCCAACAGGCTGGGCAGGCCATCGAATGATAGCCTGCATGAGCGCGAGAAATTACTGATTCGCGAGTGCGTCGAGATAACGCTCGGCATCTAGAGCCGCCATACAGCCGGTCCCTGCAGAGGTAATCGCTTGACGGTATACGTGGTCCATGACATCACCAGCCGCAAATACGCCTTCGACGCTTGTCTGGGTTGCATTGCCACTTAGGCCTGATTCAACCTGGATATAGCCGTTTTCCATTTTCAGCTGGTCAGCAAAGATGTCTGTGTTAGGTTTATGGCCAATCGCAACAAAAACACCCATTACATCAAGGGTTTCGGTCTCATCGCTTTGTGTGTCTTTTAAGCGCGCTTGTGTCACGCCCATTTCATCGCCCAACACTTCATCCAATACCCGGTTAGTGTGCAGGACAATATTACCGTTCTTCACTTTGTCCATCATACGATCGACCAGAATTTTCTCAGCACGGAAGGTATCGCGACGATGGACAACATGCACTTCAGAGGCGATGTTAGAAAGGTATAAGGCTTCTTCGACTGCCGTATTACCGCCACCAATTACCGCCACTTTTTGGTTGCGATAGAAAAAGCCATCACAGGTCGCACAGGCGGATACGCCACGTCCCTTGAACGCGTCTTCAGACGGTAAGCCAAGGTATTGCGCAGACGCTCCCGTCGAAATAATCAAGGCATCGCAAGTGAACTCGCCGTTGTCGCCTTTTAGGCGGAAAGGGCGTGAGGATAAATCCACGTCATTGATGTGATCAAAAATAATCTCGGTATCGAATTTTTCTGCGTGGGCTTTCATGCGATCCATTAATGCGGGACCGGTCAGTCCTTCCGGATCGCCAGGCCAGTTTTCAACATCCGTGGTGGTGGTCAGCTGACCCCCTTGTTGCATGCCTGTTACCATAACAGGGTTTAAATTGGCACGAGCCGCGTAAACAGCCGCGGTGTAGCCCGCTGGGCCTGAACCAAGAATCAATAGGTTCGCATGCTTAATGTTACTCATTCACGTCTCCGAGCAGGAAAGAGGTTCGTTTTTTTGAATGGAGTGATTGTAGGTAAATTGGAAGGCTAAAGAAAGGGCACCGTGATGGTGCCCTCTATTTCTATCATTGATATTGCCGATTAATGGGCTGACTTCAACGCATCCAGGGCATCAACGTATGGAAGATCAAAGCCTTCGGCCACTTCTTTGATGGTAACGTGGCCACTGATCACGTTAAGACCGTTACGCAAGTGCTCATCTTGAACTAAAGCATCGCGATATCCCTTGTTCGCCAGCTTTACAATGTAGGGCAGTGTTGCGTTATTTAAGGCAACCGTCGAGGTGCGCGCGACAGCGCCAGGCATGTTTGCCACACAGTAGTGGACAACATCATCAACGATGTAGGTTGGGTCAGCGTGGGTCGTTGCATGTGAGGTCGCGAAACAGCCACCTTGGTCGATAGCGACATCGACAACCGCAGCGCCTGGTTTCATTCGCTTGATATGGTCTTCGTTGACCAGTTTCGGTGCAGCAGCACCTGGGATAAGGACAGCACCGATAACTAAATCAGCGTTAAGTACGTGCTGGTCTAATGTTTCCTCGGTTGAGTAGACGACTTTGGCGCGGCCTTGGAATTCTTCGTCCAAGCGACGCAATGTATCGACATTTTTATCCAAAATAGTGACGTCAGCTCGGAGGCCAACCGCCATGCGCGCGGCGTTTGAGCCAACCACGCCACCGCCAAGTACGACGATTTTAGCGGGTTCGACACCAGGAACACCACTGAGCAGCATGCCCGAACCGCCGTGTGATTTTTCTAACGCTTGTGCACCTGCTTGAATAGACATACGGCCGGCGACTTCAGACATTGGCGCTAATAGTGGCAATCGACCTTTAGAATCTGTTACCGTTTCATAGGCAATGCAGATAGCTTTACTTTTAATTAAGTCTTCTGTTTGCGGAAAATCTGGTGCAAGATGCAAATAGGTGAACAAAATCTGTCCTTCGCGCAGCATGGCACGCTCGACAGCTTGCGGTTCTTTGACCTTGACGATCATGTCTGCTTTCGCAAATACGTCAGCGGCGGCAGGGAGAATGGATGCCCCAGCGGCTTTATAGTCATCGTCAGAGAAACCAATACCGTTACCTGCATTGGTTTCAACATAGACCGAGTGGCCGTGAGAAATAAGCTCACGGACACTTGCTGGAACCATACCCACGCGGTACTCATGGTTCTTGATTTCTTTTGGAACGCCAATGATCATGCTGTCACCTCTTGTTTATTTAGTGTTATCGGCTGGCTTGTTATTGAAATTGTCAATTTTCAGGCTAGTATAAAGGCAATAAACCAGCATTTGATGCTAAAGATTGTTTAGATGTTATTTAATTTGGTATATCTTTTTGCAAGGAAGTAACAAGGTGGAATAAAAAATGGTAGATACCAAAAACAAGCCCTCCAAGGAATTGGACCGTATTGACCGCAACATCCTAAATGAGCTCCAAAAGGATGGGCGAGTCTCCAACGTTGAGTTATCAAAACGTGTCGGTCTCTCTCCAACCCCCTGCCTAGAACGTGTGCGACGTTTAGAGCGTCAGGGCTATATTCTTGGCTACACGGCACAGCTTAATCCCCAGTATTTAGATGCATCACTGCTCGTTTTTGTGGAAATCACACTAAACCGTGGCGCACCTGACGTGTTTGAGCAATTTAATAAAGCGGTGCAGACACTAGAAGACATCCAAGAATGTTCGTTAGTGTCCGGTGATTTCGATTACCTACTTAAGACACGAGTAGCTGACATGTCGGCTTATCGCAAGTTATTGGGTGAAACCTTGCTACGTTTGCCCGGCGTGAATGACACACGCACTTACGTGGTAATGGAAGAGGTAAAACAAAGTAATCATCTGGTGATCCACACGCGTTAAGTGTTGGCCATAGGGTGAAGCAAAACATAACTAAAGCCGGGCATTGCGCTCGGCTTATTTTTTGTACGCCATGATTTAAAGAATGTGATATCTCGGTAAAGATTGAACGTAAACACGCATCATG
This sequence comes from Salinivibrio costicola subsp. alcaliphilus, assembly GCF_001996185.1. Taxonomy (NCBI): domain Bacteria; kingdom Pseudomonadati; phylum Pseudomonadota; class Gammaproteobacteria; order Vibrionales; family Vibrionaceae; genus Salinivibrio; species Salinivibrio costicola. The sequence goes on along the minus strand of NZ_MUFR01000001.1, from coordinate 20,920 downwards.
CCTGCCGTCACGGCATGAATGTGATAAAGTCAGGGCAATCAGAGCAAGCCTCCATTCAGGGTGAGGAATGCGATTAACGAATAATATTAAACAGGTAATGATGGAGTTTTCTTTACGTCGAGAGCCGAAAACGGCTCAGCCGAAAGCGCGTTTAGATGGCGGTCAACGTTTAAAAGAGTGTGGATTCATCTTGGTCCTCGCCGCTGCTGTGTTTACCATGGTGGCATTGTTATCTTTTAATCCGGCTGATCCTTCGTGGTCGCAAACCGCGTGGCATGGTGACGTTCATAATGCGGCTGGCGCGATGGGTGCATGGATAGCAGACAGCTTTTTCTTCTCGTTTGGGATCTTGGCGTATCCATTACCCCCTGCCGCTATTCTTGGCGGTTGGGTTTTTTTGCGGCGGCGTGGTGATAATGAACCCATTAATTACACCATTATTGGCGCACGTCTATTGGGGCTTCTGGTCCTTTTCCTGACCAGTTGTTCGTTGGCTGATCTCAATTTTGATGACTTTTGGCATTTTTCATCCGGTGGCGTGATGGGAGATGTCACCAATAGCCTTGCTTTGCCCTTGTTTAATGTCTTAGGGACCACCTTGGTCATGTTGTTTGGCTGGGCGGCCGGTTTCACCTTATTCACGGGAATTTCATGGCTCACGATCGTGGATCACCTCGGCGCGGTGACGCTGAATGGTATCACCTGGCTGGTTAATCGCGTGCGTGGCGATACCCCGACACAACTTGGTGCGCCTGGCTCATCGGCCCCCGAGCGCACAGACGTGACGCAATCGCGTGAGACTTGTGAACCGATGGAGCTGAGTGATTTACGTCGATTGACGCCGACATCGCCTGAGAAAGCGTCCGTTTCTGAGAAAAAATCGGTCGCTGAAAAAACGACAGAGACGGAAAAAGAAACCGTTGATCACAGCGCGCACGAGAGTGAAAGGTCGATCATCTTTGGTGGACATGCCACCGCTGAGCAAGCCGGTTCGACGCAATCCGAATCCTCCCTGTCAGAGAGTGCGGATGAACCGGCATTGGGACAATGGCAAACCGCTGTTGCTGATGATGAGCCCTCTGCGTCGGTATTCAGCGCAGACACCGACTCAGACCCGCAAGCCCAAACACCGACTCAGCATGATCGTGAGTCGGTCGCAACTTACGTGTCGACAGATTCAGAGCATTCAGAGACAAAGCTCTCAGAGACAAAGCATTCAGAGCCAGAGCATTCAGAGACAAAGCTCTCAGAAACAAAGCACTCAGAGTACGCTGATACCACCTATGGCAATCAAGATGGACTCTCGGAGCTAGAGCGCGCGGAGCAGGCAAGCAAGTTGGCCGATGATGACGAGGATCCTTTCCAAGAAACGATTCGCCAAGCACAAAAATCCCAACAGCAAGCGGCCGGGCTCGACCATCCTTTTTTAGTGAAAGATGAGCCCAATTTGCCTAAACCGGCAGAACCTTTTCCAACCCTCGATCTGTTGGATCCTGCGCGCCATACCGCGCAACAAGCCACGCGCGAAGAGCTAGAGCAAATTGCGCGCTTGGTTGAGGCGCGCTTGGAAGATTTTAAAGTGCAAGCACGCGTGGTGGGCGTGTATCCAGGGCCGGTGATCACGCGTTTTGAGCTTGATTTGGCGCCGGGCGTTAAGGTCTCACGAATTTCAGGTTTGTCTAAAGACTTAGCGCGTGCGCTATCAACCACCGCGGTGCGCGTGGTCGAGGTGATCCCAGGTAAACCTTATATTGGCCTTGAACTGCCGAACGAGCATCGCGAAACGGTGTTTATGTCAGAAGTGATTGGCAGTGAGCGATTTAAAAACAGCCAATCGCCGATCTCCGTAGTCTTGGGAAATGACATTGCCGGCGAAGCCATTATTACCGATCTTGGCAAAGCACCGCATATGCTGGTGGCAGGGACGACAGGGTCGGGTAAATCTGTGGGCGTGAACGTGATGCTGGTTAGTATGCTCTATAAGGCGTCTCCTGAAGATGTGCGCTTTATCATGATCGACCCTAAAATGCTGGAGTTATCGGTCTATGAGGGCATTCCGCATTTGTTGTCAGAAGTTGTCACCGATATGAAGGATGCGGGGAATGCGCTGCGTTGGTGCGTGGGTGAGATGGAACGACGTTACAAGCTGATGTCAGCCCTTGGCGTGCGCAACCTTAAAGGTTTTAACGAAAAGGTCAAAGCAGCAGAAGCCGCGAATAATCCGATCCCTGACCCACTATGGAAATCGGGCGATAGTATGGATGAATCGGCGCCTAAACTGGAAAAACTGCCCTATATCGTGGTGGTGGTAGATGAATTTTCCGATCTCATGATGGTGGTTGGTAAAAAAGTCGAAGAGTTGATCGCACGATTAGCACAAAAAGCACGGGCCGCGGGTATTCACCTTGTGTTAGCCACCCAACGTCCTTCTGTTGATGTGATTACGGGGCTGATTAAAGCCAATATTCCAACGCGTATGGCGTTTACTGTCTCGACCAAAACAGACTCGCGCACCATCCTTGACCAAGGCGGCGCTGAGTCGTTGCTGGGAATGGGGGATATGCTCTTTATGCCGAATGGTTCCAACCATCCGATTCGCGTGCATGGTGCCTTTGTCAGTGATGAAGAAGTGCATCGGGTGGTTAATAATTGGAAAGCGCGAGGCAAGCCGCAATATATCGATGAAATCACCCAAGGCGATCAAGGTGCAGATAGCTTATTACCTGGTGAAGCGCCGACCGGCGGCGATGGCGAAGAGCTGGACCAGTTGTTTGATCAAGTGGTTGAATTTGTGACCGAAAGTCGTCGTGGTTCCGTGTCTGGTGTCCAGCGTCGATTTAAAATTGGTTATAACCGTGCGGCGCGTATTGTGGAACAACTCGAAGCACACGGTGTCGTAAGTTCACCAGGCCATAACGGTAATCGCGAAGTAATCGCACCGCCGCCACCGAAAGATTGATCGAATGGAAGGTTCAATGACTCGATTTGCTGCTGTCCGCCACCTGTTGGCGGTGATATCTCTCTTGGTTGTTGTCAGCGCGCAAGCGCAAACAGAGGCGCAACAACATTTAATCGAAAGACTGAATAAGGTTGATGCGTTCAGCGCACAGTTTGAACAAAAGGTCCAAAGCCCAGAGGGTGACGAGATTCATCAAGCGAAAGGGACCTTGGCTATCCAACGCCCTAATTTGTTTAACTGGACCACCACGTCGCCGGACGAAACCATCATGATTTCTGATGGTGAAACCTTGTGGTACTACAGCCCCTTTGTTGAACAAGTAACTGCCATGTGGTTAGAAGAGGCAACAGCACAAACGCCCTTCGTGCTATTGACCCGTAACCAACCGAGTGATTGGCAGGATTACCAAATCACCCAGGAAGGCAATACCTTCACGCTCACGCCAAAAACCACCGGCACCATTGGTCAGTTTGATGTCACGGTCAAGCCCGATGGTACCTTGACTGGCTTTAGAGTCGTTGAGCAAGATGGGCAACAGAGTCAGTTCGCACTGAGCCAATTTAGCCGACAAACGCCAGACGCGGACTTGTTTTCGTTTACCCCGCCTGAGTCGGTCATGGTCGACGATCAACGCCAGTCACGTTAACCGCATCGGAGGATGCCTTGCCTACCTTGCCGCTCGATTTCGCTGAGGACTTTCGCCCACTGGCCGCGCGTATGCGGCCCGTCACCTTGGACCAATATATTGGCCAGCGCCATCTGCTTGGCGAAGGCAAACCGCTACGCCGTGCCATTGAGTCGGGGACGCTTCATTCCATGATTTTTTGGGGACCACCGGGCACAGGCAAGACCACACTGGCCGATATTGCTGCGCGTCAAGCTAATGCCGAGCTGGAACAAATTTCTGCGGTGACCTCCGGTGTGAAAGAGATCCGAGAAGCGATTGGACGTGCAGAGCAAAACAAGCAAGCGGGTGTACGCACTGTCTTATTCGTTGATGAGGTACATCGCTTTAACAAAAGTCAGCAAGACGCTTTTCTGCCTCATGTCGAGTCGGGGACCGTCACCTTTATTGGCGCCACGACGGAAAATCCATCGTTTGAGCTTAACAATGCCTTACTATCGCGCGCCCGCGTCTACCGACTGACAAGCCTGGATGATCGCGATCTTGAAGCCGTGATTGATCAAGCGCTTGCCGACTCGCAACGCGGGTTAGGCGAGCAGGCACTCACTTTCGATAAAGGCGTTAAAGCGGCGTTAACCGCGACGTGCAGCGGCGATGCGCGCATGGCGTTGAATCTTCTGGAAATGCTGGCAGATATGGCTGATGGCCAAGTGACGCTGTCGATGCTTAAAGACGTTGCCGGTGAAAAAGTGGCGCAATTCGATAAGCAAGGGGATGCTTGGTACGATTTGATTTCTGCGTTTCATAAATCCGTCCGTGGCTCGAGTCCTGATGGCGCCCTGTATTGGTACGCACGCATTGTCAGTGCCGGTGGCGATCCCCTTTATGTGGCCCGCCGCTTATTAGCTATCGCCTCGGAGGATATTGGCAATGCGGATCCACGTGCCATGCAGGTGGCATTGAATGCGTGGGATTGCTTTACTCGCGTAGGACCGGCGGAAGGCGAGCGAGCGATTGCTCAAGCCGCTGTATATTTAGCCAGCGCGCCCAAAAGCAATGCTGTTTACACCGCATGGAAACAAGCGTTGCGAGACGCTAAAGAAACCGCCAACGCGCCTGTTCCCATGCACTTGCGCAATGCGCCGACCGCATTGATGGAAGATATGGGGCATGGGAAGGGCTATCGATATGCCCATGATGAGCCCAATGCTTATGCGGCAGGAGAACGCTATCTACCGTCCGAACTTGGCGATACTCGCTATTATCAGCCCGTTAATCGTGGGCTAGAAATTAAAATCGCCGAAAAGCTCGCCTTTCTGGCCGAGCAGGATGCAAAAAGCCCGCAAAAGCGCTAGGCAAGTTTACCCTTTTTGGGTAAGGTTTAGAGTGCAGCGACGCCATGAAGACGCAGTCTCCTCGTCGTGGTGACATCCACCGTCACCCTTGACCAATCGCGTAATACAATACGCAGTATCGACGCTTGTTTTCAAACGTGATGACAAGTGACAACCAACTAATCAACCCGAAAAGCACAGGATTAGCATGCTGGATTCCAAATTACTTCGAACTGAGCTGGAAGAAACCGCTCAACAACTCGCTCGTCGTGGCTTTACGCTTGACGTTGACGCTATGCGTGAACTCGAGGAACAACGTAAGGCGCTGCAAATTCGCACCGAACAACTGCAAGCAGAGCGTAATTCCCGATCGAAGTCCATTGGCCAGGCTAAAGCAAAGGGTGAAGACATTGCGCCATTGCTAGAAGAAGTGTCAAACCTTGGTGATGAGTTGGACGCAGCGAAAACAGAGCTCGCGGCGCTGCAGCAAAAAGTCAACGACGTGGTGATGAGCGTGCCTAACTTACCGGCGGAAGACGTCCCAAGTGGTAAAGATGAGTCTGAGAACCAGGAGATCATGCGCTGGGGTGAACCGCGTCAGTTTGATTTTGAGGTCAAAGATCATGTTGATTTAGGTGAACTGTCCGGTGGTCTCGACTTTGCCAGTGCGGTAAAACTATCTGGCTCTCGCTTTATCGTGATGAAAGGGCAGATGGCGCGCATGCATCGTGCTTTAACCCAGTTTATGCTCGATTTACATACCAACGAACACGGCTATACCGAAATGTATGTGCCGTACTTAGTCAATGCCGACAGTCTCTATGGCACCGGCCAATTGCCTAAGTTTGGTGACGATTTGTTTAACACCAAGCCGGCCACCGAAGAGGGGATCGGCATGTCGTTAATCCCAACCGCGGAAGTACCTCTGACTAACATGGTACGCGATGAGATCATCGATGAAGCGGATCTGCCGCTGTGCATGACCGCACACACACCGTGTTTCCGTTCAGAAGCCGGCTCCTACGGACGTGATACGCGTGGACTGATTCGTATGCATCAGTTTGATAAAGTCGAGCTGGTGAAAGTGGTGAAGCCTGAAGATTCTATGGCAGCACTCGAATCACTTACCGCCGATGCCGAAAAAGTATTGCAGTTGCTGAACCTGCCTTACCGAAAAGTACTGTTATGCACCGGTGATATGGGCTTTGGCGCGGCCAAAACCTATGACCTAGAAGTTTGGTTGCCTGCGCAAGATACCTATCGTGAAATTTCATCATGCTCAAATACCTTGGACTTCCAAGCGCGTCGTATGCAGGCGCGTTTCCGCCGTAAAGGTGAGAAGAAGCCTGAGCTGTTGCACACGCTCAATGGGTCTGGCTTAGCTGTGGGTCGTACCTTGGTGGCCATTTTGGAAAACTATCAGCAAGCGGATGGTCGTATCGAAATCCCTGAGGTATTACGTCCGTATATGGGTGGACAAACGCATATAGGCTAATGGGCTCACCGTGTGCTTAATAACCATGAAGCCGGCACGATTGTCGGCTTTTTTTATGCTTGCATAAACGTGGGGATTATCGGTTAAGCACTGTCTGTCACGCACTGTTTGTTTAGCGCTATCTGTTAAGCGCTGTTTGTTTAGCGCTATTTCGCGGCTCATGCAAGGGCGATAAGGTATTAAAAATATCGTCCTGTGGTGCAGGAAAGCCTGCTAATAGGTCGGCAAGACAATTATCGAGCACGGTGAGTATCACTGCATTGACGCGCTGAGATAGTGCGAGGCGACTGGCCAGTGGTGTCTTATCAGCTAACGGTTTCTCAGTTACCAACGATTTCTCAGTTGCTAACGGTGCCTCAGTCGCTAAGGCCCGCTCAGCGTCGTTACTGAGTTGGGAGATAAGGCGATCAATCTCTGTGCTTAGCGAATCCTCTAGGTTAAGGTGCTGGAGCTGGCATAAGCGTTTCACTAAAATTTGCTGTTGCAGATTTAATGATTGGCTCGAATTTGGCGTCGCTTTGTGTAACTGAATACTGGCGTAAGAATATCGCTGACGTGCTTGTAATAATTCTAAAACGGCATACCACACGTGTTGATAATGCGACAAGCTGGCTTCGTCATTGTGGGCTATCAGGAAGGGTGGCACCGCCTCGTCAACAAGATAAATAATATGTTGTAACGCGCGGTTTTTCATCCGTGCTTGTGTGACTTCATCGTATTGCGGTAGCGCATGTAAATGATGAAATAAAAGCCGATACATCGGTTTTTGTGCCTGAGGCGCTAAGTGGTGCAATTGACGAATTTGACTGAGTAAATGTTGGTAGTCACTGGAAGCAATATGTGTTTGAGCGGCCAGCTCACGTGCGTGCTGCAGCAGCGCACGTAATTCATGTAGCTGATGTAACGGCCAATCTGGGCGTTGACGGTAAAGTACGACGGCGACGACGACCGCTATTCCGAGCGCCAGTGCGCCTACCATGACTAACCATCCCATATGCTCTCCTTACGATCGCGACTCTCAGTCATCAAGCTCAGCATGAACTGTGCCAAAGATGAGAAGCGGGTCACATCCTATGAAAGCGGCGTTAAGGGCATCAAGATCAGATAAAAACGCACTATGATAGCGCTTGAGCGCACTCAAACGGTGCAAACTATCAAACGGTGCAAACTAAGAGAGTCGCAGGCAAAAAAAAGAGCCCTTGTTGGGCCCTTTGATGTTTTAGCTATCGCGCTGTTTTACATGACGCGCATGCCAGGTTGAGCCCCTTCATGCGGCTCTAAAATCCAGATTTCTTTGCCACCCGGACCCGCCGCGAGGATCATGCCCTCTGACATGCCGAATTTCATCTTGCGAGGCTTTAAGTTGGCGACCATGACGGTGTGCTTACCCACGAGATCTTCCGGCTTGTAGGCCGATTTGATCCCAGAGAACACCTGACGCGTTTCACCGCCAATATCGAGCTTAAACTTCAGCAGTTTGTCCGCTTTTGGCACCGCCTCACACTCAACAATTTTAGCGACACGCAGATCGACCTTAGCAAAGTCACCAAATTCGATTTCATCGGCAATCGGCTCGTCCGCTAACGGCCCTTGTGCTTTGGCCTTTTCTGCTTGTTCAGCGGCTGCATCTTCCTTGCTCGCGGCGATCATGGCGTCGACGGCTTTCGGATCGATACGGTTAAACAGTGCCTTGAACTTGCTAATGCGATGGCCGGTCAGTGGCGTCGCAATGCTTTCCCACGTCAAGGTATCATTCAAAAAGCCTTCCGTGCGCTCTGCCAGCTTAGGCATCACAGGTTTGAGGTACGTCATCAGCACACGGAATAGGTTAATCCCCACAGAGCAAATCGCTTGTAGTTCGGCGTCTTTTCCTTCTTCTTTAGCGATCACCCATGGCGCCTTTTCGTCCACGTATTGGTTGGCTTTGTCGGCCAAGCCAATAATTTCGCGGATGGCGCGGTTAAACTCTCGGGCTTCGTAAAGCTCACCAATGTATTCAGCTTTGTCGATGAACGATTGATAAAGCTCGGGTTCGGCGCACGTATCAGAGAGCTGACCATCAAAGCGCTTAGTGATAAAGCCAGCGTTACGTGATGCCAGGTTGACGACCTTGTTGACAACATCCGTGTTCACACGCTGGATAAAATCATCCAGGCTTAAATCCAGATCATCAATGCGGCTATTGAGCTTGGCCGCGTAATAGTATCGCAGGCATTCTGGATCAAGATGGTTCAAATAGGTACTGGCTTTGATAAATGTCCCTTTTGACTTGGACATTTTCGCGCCATTGACCGTGACATAGCCGTGCACGAAGACGTTGTTAGGTTTACGGAAGCCAGCACCGTCCAGCATGGCAGGCCAGAACAGACTATGGAAATAAACAATATCTTTGCCGATGAAATGGTATAGCTCGGTGTCGCTATTAGCCTTCCAGTATTCATCAAAGTCGATATCACCGCGTTTGTCACAATAGTTTTTAAACGACCCCATATAGCCGATCGGTGCATCGAGCCAAACGTAGAAAAACTTGCCGGGTTGGTCGGGGATTTCAAAACCAAAGTAGGGCGCATCGCGGGAGATATCCCACTGCTGAAGACCGGTTTCGAACCACTCATTCATCTTGTTAGCGATTTCGCTTTGCAGCGAACCAGACTTGATCCACTCGTTAAGCATTTGCTCGAACTGTGGTAAATCGAAGAAAAAGTGCTCTGAATCACGCATCACCGGCGTGGCACCGCTGACTGCGGAACGAGGATTGATCAATTCAGCCGGCGTATAGGTTTCACCACAGTTATCACAGTTATCGCCGTATTGATCGTCGGCGTGACACTTCGGACATTCGCCTTTGACAAAGCGATCCGGCAAGAACATTTCTTTTTCCGGATCAAACAGCTGAGATATCGTGCGGCTGGTGATATAACCTTTATCACGAAGTTGCGTATAAATGAATGACGCTAATTCGCGGTTTTCATCACTGTGGGTGCTGTGGTAATTATCGAAGCTGATATCAAAGCCATCAAAATCTGCCTGGTGCTCTTGTTGCACGCCGGCGATCATGGCTTCTGGCTCGACACCCATTTGCTGCGCTTTTAACATGATAGGTGTGCCGTGAGCATCGTCAGCACAAATAAAGTGAGTGGTGTTGCCACGCAGGCGTTGATAGCGAACCCATACATCTGCCTGAATATGCTCGAGCATGTGGCCCAAATGAATCGAGCCGTTCGCATAAGGCAGCGCACAGGTCACCAGAATTTTCCGTGGGTTTGCAGCCATAATCTTGTTTATTCGCTCTTATGATATGAATGGAATGATTGCGGAAATCTTACCTGATACGATATGCCTTGCCTAGTGTAAGGCCGGGTACTCGCGCGTTTATCCGTTAAAGACGCACACGAGCGGCTAACATATTTCAATCAACGGGATGGTGCTGGATGTTTTTTGGGTCCAAAAAGAAAAAAACAAAAAAAGAAGACACAGCTGCTTCGCTCTCAAACCTTGATGATGCGATCGCGTTACTTAATCAATTCTCACACCCGCAGTTGGTCGAGCAGTGGGCAAGCCAAACGGGGTGGGTGAGAACCGCAGATCATGGCTTTAGGGTCACGTTCCCCTTTGCGGCGCACTCTATCGCTGAAGCGCTTAAAGATTGGCTCAGTGCGCAGTCTGATGCCCTTGCCAACCAATTTGAACTGATGCAACGGGTGGCACCGTTAAAAACGGGCGAAAAAACGCCGGTGAAAGGGGTGAAAAACCTGATTGTTGTAAGCTCAGCGAAAGGTGGCGTCGGTAAATCGACCACCGCTGTGAACCTAGCGCTTGCGTTGCATGCGGAGGGCGCTGCAGTCGGCATTGTTGATGCGGATGTGTATGGGCCGTCTTTACCTATCATGTTGGGCGCCAAAGATAGTGAGCCACAAACCCATGATGGCAAGTTAATGGAGCCTGTGACGCGCCATGGTATCGCCTCAAATTCGATCGGTTATCTGGTGCCCGCAGATAACGCGACTGTTTGGCGAGGTCCTATGGCCTCAAAAGCGTTTGCACAGCTGATCAACGAAACACGGTGGCCCGAGCTGGATTATTTAGTCGTCGATATGCCGCCTGGTACCGGTGACATCCAACTGAGTTTGGCGCAACAGTTTCCGGTGACAGGCGCGATTGTGGTGACAACGCCACAAGATTTGGCATTGGCCGATGCGGTGAAAGGGGTGGCGATGTTTGAAAAAGTTCACGTTCCCGTGTTGGGCGTGGTAGAAAACATGAGTTATCACATTTGCTCGCAATGCGGCCATCATGAAGCCATTTTTGGCTCAGGGGGCGCCGATAAAATGGCGCAAGAGCAGGGGACGCCAGTGCTTGCACAGGTACCGCTTCATGTCGCGATTCGGGAAGATATTGATGCCGGTGTTCCAAGCATGGTCGCGCGCCCTAACAGTGAGCATGCGGCGGTTTATCGACAGATGGCAGCGACGGTCGCCAGTCAGCTCTACTGGCAAGGTGAAACACGTCCTGAACAGATTAGCGTACAAACTGTGTCGCCCTGATTGCGCAACCGGCCGTGATTTATCGGCTAAAGCGGCCGGATGCACAGACAAGCGCGATTTTCTCTGGCGCCAGCTGCTTCAACTCCCTATAATCAGGCGGTTTATGTTGATTCCGCCAAGCTTCCCCTGGGTATTCATATTATGAGTGACAACAACCACCACTGCGTTATTATCGGTATTGCAGGTGCCTCTGCTTCCGGTAAAAGCCTGATCGCCAGCACCATTTATAAGGAATTAAAGGAAAAAGTCGGTGATCATCAAATCGGCGTGATTACAGAAGATAGATATTATCGTGATCAGAGCCACCTCAGCATGGAAGAGCGCGTAAAAACCAATTATGACCACCCTCAGGCACTGGATCACGATCTTTTGTGTGAGCATCTTGAAGCATTGGTCGCCGGTCAGCCGGCTGATGTGCCGGTTTATAGTTACTCCGAGCACACCCGTATGGGAGAAACCACGACGATGACGCCCAAAAAAGTGATCATCCTCGAAGGTATTCTGCTTCTCACCGATCCCCGTCTTCGCAATTTGATCCACGCCAGCGTCTTTATGGACACGCCACTTGATATTTGTTTACTGCGTCGGATGAAACGTGACGTTGCCGAGCGCGGTCGTACCATGGATTCGGTGATGGAGCAGTATCAAAAGACGGTCCGCCCTATGTTTATGCAGTTTATTGAGCCGTCGAAGCAATATGCCGATATCATTGTCCCGCGCGGGGGTAAAAACCGCATTGCGATTGATGTACTAAAAGCGCATATCGCGCGTTTACTTAAAGCGTAAGGCATGATCTCCCATCACATGATGGGGCAATGACTGTGTCTCTAGGTAATCAGTCGTGGTTTAATCCATAATGTGTGCGCGAATATATCGAATGAGTGCGGTGCATAAAGCAAAACACCGCGTGAGTAAATAACCGTGAGGAATGTTAGATGCGACTGTGCGACAGGCATATCAAAGAACACCTTGATGATGGCCGCATCAAAATTGATCCCCGTCCTGCCGCAGACGCGATTTCGGGCGTGACTGCGGATGTGACCCTGGGTAACCAGTTCCGTGTGTTTAACGATCATGGGGCCGCTTATATTGATTTATCGGGGCCGAAACAAGAAGTGAACGCCCAGCTTGAGCGTGTTATGAGTGATGAAATAGAAATCGCTGACGGCGACCCTTTTTATCTTCATCCGGGTCAATTGGCCTTGGCAGTCACGCATGAGGCTGTGACATTACCCGATAATATTGTCGGTTGGCTCGATGGCCGTTCATCGTTGGCGCGGTTGGGTTTGATGGTCCATGTCACGGCACACCGAATAGATCCGGGCTGGTCAGGGCGAATTGTTCTAGAGTTTTATAATAATGGGCGTCTACCGTTAGCGCTACGTCCCGGCATGCCGATCGGCGCCTTAAGCTTTGAGCCCATGTCAGGGTCAGCGGACCAGCCTTATAATAAACGGGACAATGCCAAGTACAAAAATCAGCAAGGGGCAGTCGCCTCTCGTATTAGCCAAGACAAGGCTTAATGAGTGAAATGCGCCTGAGGGCGCATTTTTTTTCTCACCAGGAACTCGACGGTTAAATCGTGGTCGATAACGCGTCTGACACACAAGGAGCATCTTGCAATGATAAAAAAAATCGTCCTTATTCTCGCAGCATTCGTCGTGGTGTTGATTGGCGCCGTCGCGGCTTTAATTGCCACGGTAAACCCCAATCAATTTAAGCCCTTGCTGGTGGAACAAGTCGCAGAGCAAACGGGCTATGAGGTCGTTATCGGTGGCGACATCGAGTGGCAGTTCTGGCCGAGTTTGGGCTTTTCCATTGCTGAGGTGGCGATCAAAAACCGACCTGGTTTTGATGAGCCTGATTTACTCCGTTTGTCGCGCGCGCAATTATCCGTTGATGTGTTGCCATTGATGTCTCAGACATTACAAGTGGGTGAAATTGTCTTACAAGACCCGCATGTATTTATTCAAACGTTGGCGAACGGCGATAGCAATGTGACGCCAGCTCAAACAGTGACGCCAACTCAACCAAAAAACGTTGGCGCGTCGGCAGAGCAACAGACAAGTTCGACGTCGTCAGAGCCGGCTAGCCAGCAAGATACAGTGAGTGGGACGTGGCAAGTTTCTTTACAAGGTCTACGCGTCACCAATGCCAGCGTCGTGATTAAAGATGATCAGGCGGGTACGCAAACGGCCTTACGAGATGTTGATCTCCAAGTGGGCAATATAGCAACCGATATATGGACGCCACTGACCGTATCACTGCGTGGCGAACAGGATGGTGCGACCTTCAGCGCGCAAGGGCAGGGTGAACTGAAGCTTGCCGCGGATCCACAACAAAGTCAGTTACGAGAACTTGCGCTAAATGTTTCGGCACAACAAGGCGAGATGACCATCAATGAAGCCAATATTACCCTCGACCGTGTCGCCTTGGGTCAAGCGGCTCAGCTCGGCTTTAATATCAATGCGCAGACGTCAGAGCTAAAGGTTGAAACCTCTGGAAACGCACAAGTTACTGTGGCAGAAAGCCAAGACAAGGTCACAGTGCAGGGGTTGGACATGCTCACTCAGCTCTCGGGTGACGCATTACCCGGCGAGTCGCTGACTCAAGAGCTGGCGGCAGATATCGTCTTCGATGCCAAGCAGCAAACGTTAGATATCACTGAGATGACCAGCCGTCTTAATACTGACAAGGTGGTCATAGACGGTAAAGTGGCCATCAAGCTGGCAGATATCCCGCAAATTCGTTTTGCACTCAATACCAATCACATCGATCTCGATACCTTGTTACCGACAGACAATGCAGCGCCTCGTCAATCTGCAAACGAAAGTCAGTCTGGGTCCAATGATGAATCCAGCCCCAGTACGCAAACTGGGTCACTTAGCCAAGAAGAGCCTGATCTGAGAGTGTTGAAGACGCTGGATATTGCCGGCTCACTGGCGATGAAAGGGCTTACCGTGAGTAACGTTACCTTAGGACAAACACGCGCCACGGTTGCTATCAACCGTGGCAAAGTCGACGTGTCCGAGCTGATCACGCAAGCCTATGAAGGCAGGGTAGTTGTGCAAGGGATGTTAGATGCCACTCAAACCCCCGCGCGCTATCAAGTGAGTAAAAAAGCACGCAACATTGCCATCTTGCCGTTATTGGAGGATGTCGCACAGGTTGATCTGCTTGAAGGCAAAGGCAATGTGGATATTAACCTCCAAGGTCAAGGTTTATCGCCTTATGCTCTCCGTCAGGCGATTCAGGGCAGTGCTGCGATTTTCTTTGAGGATGGCGCGATCAACGGCATTAACTTGGCACAAATGCTGAGAGAAGCAAAAGCGACGTTGAAAGGAGAAGCGACCAGCAACGCTGCCAACGATGTGCGCAAAACCGACTTTAGTGCGCTCACCGCCAGTTTTACCATCGGAAATGGCATGGCACGCACCAACGATCTGCTACTAGAAGCCCCAGCGCTGCGAGTCAGAAGTGAGGGGCAAACTGATTTGCTGAAAGAAACGTTAGATTTTGATGTGTTCACGTCTGTGGTTGAAACCAGCAAGGGTCAAGGCGGTAAAGATATTGATGAACTTCGTGATGTGACCATCCCAGTGACGGTGGCCGGTACCTGGCAATCGCCGAGTTATCAATTAGATATCAAGCAGCTACTCAGCAGCAACAAAGTCTTGGAAGAAAAGGCACGCAAAGAAGCACAGCGTGGGATTAAAAAGTTACTGGGTGATAAAGCGGATGATGACAAGGTAAAAGAGGCAACCGATAAACTGCTTAATTTATTCCAGTGATCGGTTTACAACTTTTTACGCTAATAAATCAAAACCTTGTTAAAGGATAAGCGATGGATTCTATTACCCAGGCGGCACTGGGCGCGGCGGTTGCTGGGTTAGTCTCGGGCAAGCGCTGTTCTCCAAAAGTGCTTTTGGCCGGTGCTGCATTGGGCACCTTACCTGACTTAGATGTGCTGATTGATTATGGCGATCCGGTGGCGAATACGGTCAACCACCGTGGATTCAGTCACTCATTATTTGTGCTGCCTTGGGTTGGTGCAATCATAGGATGGTGCGGGTGGCGATGGCGTCGTCAATGGCCGCTGTGGCAAGTCATGACGCTGGTGATCGCGGTGCTCGTGACACACCCGTTGTTGGACGCGATGACGGTTTATGGTACCAAGCTTTTTTGGCCGTTAGACGTGCCTTCGGTAGCGGTCGCCAGCCTGTTTATTATTGACCCACTTTATACGGTGCCCTTATTGGTCAGTGTTATCGCCGCGTGTATTTGGCGACATCGGGGCGCCAAAGCATGTGGTATCGGGTTGGCAGTCTCTACGCTCTACCTAGCCAGTTCGGTCTATCAGCTTGAAAAGATTGAAGTACGTGTTGCAACCCAAACCCAAGGAACCGACTTGGCAGGGCGACCGCATATTATTATGCCCACCCCGTTTAACACGCTGCTGTGGCGAGTGGTGATTATCGGCGACGACCACTACTGGGAAGGACTCGCGTCACGCTTAGACAAAGATAAGCATATTCAATGGATCACGCGTCCTCGCGGACAATGGCCACTAGCGGGCTCGGAAACATTAATGGCACTTCGCACGTTTTCGCGTGATTTTATTCGCTTTGAAAATCGGAATGGGCAGCAGGTGGTGACCGACTTGCGTTTTGGCGTAGCAAACTATCAACCCTTTCAGTTTTTGCTTGCCGAGCAAGACGCCGAAGGGCAGTGGCAGTCAGTTATGCCTAAGCAGCTTGAGCCAGGGCCGCTACGAGACAGCGCCTTGCCAACCCTCTGGCAGCGATTGCTGGGTGATCAATCGATTGATGCGCGTTTGTGTCGCCAGTCTTGCCAAGAGGATGCCGTGGACAAGACGCAGTCGATATCGTTAAGCGCGAAGCCCTGAGAAAAGCGGCGCTCAGGTTAACGTCAGCCACGGCTTTCTTTGTTTTTACTCGGTAGCTTACCAGTCAATGCCTTGGCGCGCTTTCACGCCGGCGTCGAAGGCATGCTTAACGTTTCTGACTTCCGAGACGGTATCTGCTATCTCAACTAAGCGGCGGTGTGCGCCACGCCCAGTGATGATAACGGATTGTTCGCTAGGGCGTTGTTGCAGGGCATCAATGACTTCATCGAGGCTGATATAGTCGTACGTGATCATGTAGGTGATCTCATCCAGTACCACTAAATCGTAGCGGTCATCCGCAAGCATCGCCTGACACGCTGCCCATATTTGCTGAGCGGCTTGGGTGTCTGCGGTTTTGTCCTGCGTATCCCAGGTAAAACCGGTACTCATCACGTGAAAGTCGACACCATGTTGGCTCAGTAAATCCCGCTCTCCACAAGCCCACGTGCCCTTGATGTACTGAGCTACGCCACACTTTAGCCCATGGCCGGCGGCCCGCGCCACTGTGCCAAACGCGGATGTCGATTTACCTTTACCATTGCCTGTTATGACCAGGAGGAGCCCTTTTTCTTGTTGCGCGGCTTCAATTCGAGCATCAACTTTTTCTTTTAACTTTTGCTGACGTTGCTTGTGTCCTTGTTCTGACATACGATTTCTAACCCCAAATAAACGTTACACCATAGTAAAGCGACGTCATGCTTCATGCTACCCATAACAACGCAAAGGCGAGCAGATTGAAGCGACTAGGCATCTGAGTGTCGAGTTGATAGAGTAAAACTTTACCAATAAGGAGACTCTATCGATGACACCCCCAAAAAATGTGCCGAGTCTATTGGTGGTTTGCTTAGGCAATATTTGTCGTTCACCGACGGCAGAAGCGGTATTACGCGCCCGTGCCCAGACGAGAGGGATCATGGTGAATATTGATTCTGCGGGGACAGCAGGTTATCACCAAGGTAATCCGCCAGATAAGCGGAGCCAACAGGCAGGTCAAGCGAGAGGGTACTCGTTTGCCGGTATTCGAGCCCGTCAAGTACGGCAGGAAGATTTTGCGGATTTCGATATGATCTTAGCGGCCGATGAAAATAACTTGGCCGACCTGCATGCACAATGTCCGGCTGATTACCAAAACAAACTGTCTCTGTTTCTCAGTTGGGGAGAGCAGACGGAGGGTGCGATCCCAGATCCTTATTACGGCGGCGACGATGGATTTGAGCACGTACTGGACTTATTGGAGCAAGCAGCAGACGGTGTGCTAGACCATATTGTTGCAAAGACCAACGCGCAATAGAAGCAGTTAAGACCACAGCCAGTTAAGACACGCAGGGCATGAAAAAAGGCGCTGTCATCAAGCGCCTTTTGGGTTTGTGATGAGAGACGCTACCATTTTTTCTTGGGGGCAAACAGCTCGTCCAATTCGCTTTTTTCTTCTTCTTGCTCGGACTGCAATTTCTCATGACCACTGTTTAGCGTATGAGTGATGTCGCTGTGCATTTTTTCAAGATGCTGTTTCATCTCTGACGAGTATTCATCGGTCTTTGGACTGACGACATCGATCGCTTTTTTCAGTAATTGCTGCGCCGTGCCCATTTGACCTTTATTTTTCGCATCGTTGGCACGTTTAATCACGTTCTCAATATTTATCTTGAGCTGCATTTGCTCTAGTCGCGCGTTTTCCGATACAAAAGCTTGCGTTGCCAAACGGCCTTTCGAATGCTCGGCTTTAACCACTGAGCGCAAGCGCTTGACGAGTTTGAGCATCGATATTGCCTCTCGGTCGTTATTAGGCACTTTAAACGATGTCGAGTCTCGGTTGGAGTAGCTTTGTTTGACCTGATCGATTTGAGCCTGGGTCGCACTAATTCGTTGCTTAATTGACTTATCCGATGGATCGACCTCGTACATGGCTTTCAAGGAATCCAAGATCTTTTTGTTCAAGCACGCCAGTAACGTCCCGCTATAGGGTAGGTTATGCGCATTGCCAATCAGCTCTTCAGTCGCATCGATGACGGCAATGTGCTTCGCCATTTCTTGGCGCTTGTGAGACTCGATTTGCTTTCGTTGTTGAGCCAATATGTTGTAGCCGACAATCAGGCCGAGCAATATGACACAAAGGCCAGCTATCAAGGCAATATTCATAATTTAGCGTCGATGTTCCTTGCAATAAACTCAACTGGTTAAGATACACCATCTCGACTGACAGAGATAGCATCAATCGAGAGGTGAAAGCTGCATGAGTGATCCGCCTCTAACTCTGAGCGTTGCGGCCTCGTCGAATGCGCCTTTATGAGTGTGGCCCATGATCTCGCGATCTGCGATAAAGTTGTTGCAATAAAATACTATTTGCGTTCGAGTCGGTTAGAATGACAGGGTAAATTGCTTAGTGAATGTGCAATCGCTAACGTTTATATAACCAAAGCCTATTAAATAGTCGAATTTGGGTATATAAATGAGTGATATAAAACCATGCTGCCACTTAACCCACGAGGCTGACGCGTCTGCACTATGAAATTACAACAGCTTAGATATATCGTTGAAGTCGTTAACCACAACCTTAACGTATCTGCGACGGCGGAAAGTTTGTATACCTCTCAACCTGGGATTAGCAAACAAGTCAGGCTGTTGGAAGATGAGCTAGGCGTACAAATATTCGAACGAAGTGGTAAGCATTTAACGCAAGTAACACCAGCCGGTGAGGCGATTGTCGAGATCTCACAAAGCATTTTATCACGAGTAGAAAGCATCAAAGCGGTCGCTAGTGAGCATACTCATCCTGAAATGGGGAACCTCAATATATCGACCACCCATACGCAAGCGCGTTATGCATTACCCGACGTGATCAAAGCCTTTACCAAGCGGTACCCGAAAGTTTCCTTGCATATGCACCAGGGGACGCCGACGCAAATATCCAGTTCAGTGGCAAAGGGGACGTCTGACTTTGCCATTGCAACCGAAGCATTTCATCTCTACGAAGATTTGGTGATGCTGCCTTGTTATCACTGGAACCGCTCGATCATTGTCACGCCCGATCATCCTTTAGCACAAAAAACGGATCTCAGTATTGAGGATCTCGCGGCCTATCCGCTCGTAACGTATGTGTTTGGGTTTACAGGGCGATCTGAGCTGGATGAAGCCTTCCATCGCGCTAACCGCACACCGAAAATTGTATTCACAGCAACTGATGCGGATGTGATTAAAACCTATGTGAAGTTAGGCCTAGGTGTGGGCGTGATCGCGAGCATGGCCATGGATAGTCATGCTGATGCAGATTTGGTTGCCATCGATGCGAGTCATATTTTCGGTGCGAGCACCACCAAGATAGGCTTCCGTAAAGGAACCTTTCTTCGTAGTTATATGTATGACTTTATTGAGCGTTTTGCGCCGCATTTGACCCGAAATGTGATTGACCAAGCGGTAGCACTGCGTACCAATGAAGAAATTGATGCTATGTTCAAGGACATTCCGCTTCCGGTTCGATAAACTGTTTAAAACGACGAGGCTGCTGAGGCAGCCTTTTTTGATCACGCACTCATCAATACCTTCATGCTAATCATGTCATCTTTATCGTTCAGCGACCAATTTAATCAGTTAACCAATCTGTTGATACAGCACCAAAATCTGTGGCGACCGATGCCGATGGCGCATACTCAGCTTCCTTGGCAAGACGGCGGGCCGCTTTGCCAATGGCTCGCCACGTTGGATAATACGCAACTCGCGGCGTTAAACGCGGATCCAGACGCTGTGATAAAAAAACTCGCGACCTGGTGGCCAGCGTTAAACCAGTTACCTGCGTTAGTCTCAGTACCGATGGCGCAACATACTGATATTGAAATTGATTCGCGCTTGAATGTTGGTGTGCCGGGACGCAAATGGGCGCAAATACAGGCGTATTTAGGCGCGATGCCGCAAACAGATAAGACGGCGTGTTATTTAGAGTGGTGCGCTGGAAAAGGATACTTAGGACGCGGTGTCGCGGCGATCACAGGTAAACCAGTAGAAAGCGTAGAATGGCAATCGGAACTGTGCGAACAGGGACAAACTTTCGCGGATCAAAAGGCGCTCCCGATGCAGTTTTACTCGTTAGATGCAATGAGTGAGGCGGCAACAGTCGTCATTGCCGGTTGTGAGCACGGGCTGGCGTTGCACGCGTGTGGCGACTTACACGTAAAGCTTCTTCAAAAGGCGGTCGCAACGGGTATGCGTGCACTAACGGTTTCACCTTGTTGTTATCATTTAATTCGCGGAGATAGGTATCAACCTTTATCCGCACAGGCGCAGGAAGCCGCCCTGACGCTTTCAAAAGCAGATTTAAAGCTCGCGGTTCAAGAGTCCGTCACTGGCGGGCAGCGGGTGCGCCGTCAACGCGAGCAGGAGGTCACTTATCGGTTGGGCTTTGATGAATGGCAACGTGACTATCAACAATCTGAGCACTATTTACCGCTACCCGCACTCAAAAAGTCACAGCTTAACCAAGGGTTCGCTGCCTTTTGCCGCTGGGGGGCCGCGCAAAAAGGGCTCACATTCCCCGGCGACTTTGATCAGACTCACTACTTGGCTCGAGGCGAAGCAAGGTTTTTCGTGCTGGAGAAAATCAATCTAATTAAAAGTGCATTTCGGCGCGCCATGGAGCTGTGGCTAGTGCTTGATCGTGTTTTATATCTTCAACAACATGGATACCGTGTCACGCTAACCCAGTTTTGTGAACGCGAACTCACGCCAAGAAACCTCCTTATTCATGCAGAGCGTACTCATGGCGACCATATGCATGGCGACCATATTCATGGCGACCATATTCACATAAAAAAGAAACGACGTAATAACAATTAAGCACGTGCATAACGTGTTACTCCTAGTTGACAATATCTAGCGCGCCAAAGCCGGGTGGTACTCGCTGCCGCGACTGAAAATGGGTACACTGGCGGTAAATAGTTTAATGTGAAGAAACTTTATTATGCCAGATATACCCGTGATCATTGAAGATGCTTGATTTTACGTAGAAACAGGATCATGATTCCTACCTATGAAAGTGACTTTAACCAAACAGCAGAAGCTTGAAC